>CAZFKF010000328.1:0-6081 GCA_964518805.1 uncultured Planctomycetaceae bacterium
GAGTTCCTCCATCTTGGCGCAAACGCGGTCGGCCGTGGCCACGGCGTTCGAGCCGGGCAGTTGGAACACGGCCAGCCCGACCGAGGGCTTGCCGTCGAGCGTGCAGGTCTGGTCCTGGTTCCTCGGGCCGCGCGCGATCCGCGCCACGTCCCTCAGCCGGGTCGACTGGCCGTCCTGGCCGATCTTCACGATGATCTCGCCGAACTGTTCCGGCTCGATCAGCCGGCCGAGGGTCGTCATCACGTACTGGAAGTCCTGGCCCTTGGGCACCGGCGGCTGGCCGATCTGTCCGGCCGCCACCTGAATGTTCTGCTCGCGCAGCGCCATGACCACATCGCCGACGGTCATGCTCCGCGCGTCCAGCGATTGCGGGTCGAGCCAGACGCGCATGCTGTAGTCCTGCTGGCCGAGGAGGGCCACGTCGCCCACGCCCTCCAGGCGGGTCAGCTCGTCCTTCACCTGGATCGTGGCGTAGTTGCTCAGGTAGAGTTGATCGTGCTGCCCTTCGGGCGAAATCAGGTTCACCACGAGGAGGATGTTCGACGCCTTCTTCTTGGTGATGACGCCGGTCTGCTTGACCACGTCGGGGAGAATCGGCAGGGCCATCGACACGCGGTTCTGGACCAGCACTTGGGCCATGTCCAAGTCGGTGCCGAGCTTGAACGTCACGGTCAACGCGTAGGTGCCGTCGTTGGTGCACTGCGACGACATGTAGAGCATGTTCTCGACGCCGTTGACCTGCTGCTCGATCGGCGCGGCCACCGTCTCGGCGACGACCTTGGCATTCGCCCCCGGGTAGAAGCAGAAGACTTCCACCGTGGGAGGCGAAATGTCCGGATACTGCGCGACCGGCAGCCTCAGGAGGGCAACGCCGCCGGCCACCGTGATCACGATCGACAGCACCATCGCGCCGACCGGATGATCGATGAAGAACTTGGCGATTCCGGACACGGACCGTCTCCTCTCAGGGGATGTATCTGCGTGCAGGTTGCGTGGTCATTCCTTCGGCCGTCGAGGACTGGTCGTGCGCTCAACGGGCGTCGCTGCGCTCCGTGCGCCCTACGATTTCTTTTCGGCCCCCGCTCGATCGGGTTTGGCCGGTTCGGAGGGCTTCGCGCCCCGTGGGGCGTGCGACGGCGGCCGCTGCATCTCGCCCGGCTTCGGATCGACCTTCACGCCCGGCCGCACGCGCTGCAGGCCGTTGACGATCACCAGTTCGTCGGGCTTCACGCCGTCGAGGATCTCGCGCAAGCCGTCCTTGAGAGTCCCCAGCTTCACCGGCCGGTATTCGACTTCGTTCTGAGCGTTGACGACGTAGACGAATTTCTGTCCCTGGTCGGTCCCCAAGGCCCGCTCGGCGACCAGAGTGCCCGGGTGCGGATCCCCGAACGGCAATTGGACCCGCACAAACAGCCCGGCCCCCAGGTTGCGGTCGGCGTTGTCGAACACGGCGCGGAACCGGATCGTGCCCGTGCCCGGGTCGAGCTTGTTGTCGACATAGTCCAGGGTTCCGCGACGCGGATAGCCGCTCTCGTTGGCCAGACCGATGAGTACGGGGATCTTCCAGTCCTTGACATGTTCCGGGCGGGAACTGTACCCCGCGTCCTGGATCGCCTTCTGGCACAGCAGCAAGGTGCGCTCATCCATGCTGAAATAGACGTACACGGGGCTGATCGAAACCACGGTTGCCAGCGGGGTCGTGTCGGCGCTGACCAGGTTGCCCGCGGTGAGCTTCGTCCGGCTAATCCTCCCGTGGATCGGCGAGAGGACCTTGGTGTATTCAAGGTCGAGCCGGGCCCGCTCCTTGGCCGCTTTGGACGACCCAAGGGTCGCGCGGGCCTCGGACTCTGCCGCGAACGACTGATCGAAGTCGGTCCGCGAGATCGCTTGCTTTTCGAGCAGCGAACGGTTGCGGGCAAGTTCCGCTTCGCGGAACTTGAGGGTCGCTTCGCGCACCGCGACCTCCGCCGTCTCGCGGTCGAGGTTGGCCTGGAACTGCCGCGGATCGATCTCGAAGAGCAGGTCGCCCTTCTTAACTTCCGCGCCGTCCTGGAACGCGACCCGCTGCAAGTAACCGGTCACGCGGGAACGGATCTCCACCTCCTCGACGGCCGCCGACTGACCGGTGGTCTCAAAATAATCGGTCACCGGCTGAACGACCGGCTTGGCCACCGTCACCACGGCCGGAGGGAGTTGGGGCAGGCCCACGGCGTTCTCTTGGCAGCCGCTGAGGGCCACGCCCAAGACGCTTACGATCGCAGCGGGAATTCCACCGAGAGTGCGTTGCGGTTTCATGGTTCGGAGTTGGGGGATAGGGGTTAGGGGACGGAGAGCGGCGGCGTGGGAATGGGAGTGTTGGGGGCAGGCCAGGTGAGAAGTCGCATTCCAATCCCTAGCCCCCCCAACCCCGAATCCCTAGCCCCTTCAATAGAACGCGTGCGCCTGGCCGGTCGATGCGAGCACGGAGGCCCAGAATTCGCCGTCCACGTTCATGCGCCGTTTGCGACCGGCAATCATGGTCAGCGGGACGTGGACGTACTTGCCGGCCATCGAACCGATCAGCATGTCGGTCCTTCCCATCATGCCGGCGTGGACCGCGCGACGCGCAAACGCGTCGCAGAGCACGTCGTCCTCGCAGTTGGCCGGGACGCTGCGGATGATGTAGCTCGGGTCGATGTACTTGACATCCACCTTGGGCCCGTTTCGGTCGAAGTGCTCGCAGATCTGCTGTTTGAGATAGAGGCCGATGTCCTGGAACTTGACGTTTCCCGAGGCGTCGAAGTGCTTGGCGCTGCCGCGGAAGAGGTCCTGGCCCGCCCCCTCCGACACGACGATTACGGCGTGGTGCCGCTGGATCATGCGCCGCCGCAGGGCTTCGAGAAAACCGTGTTCGCCCTCCAGGACGAAGGGGACCTCGGGCACGAGGATGAAGTTGACCTCTTGGCTGGCCAGGGTTGCCGCAGCGGCGATGAAGCCTGCCTCGCGGCCCATCAGCTTGATCAGCCCGATGCCGTCGCGCACGCCCTTGGATTCGACGTGGGCGCACGTGATGACATGCTCGGCGGCGGCCACTGCGGTGGTGAACCCGAACGTCCGATCGCAGTACAGGATATCGTTGTCGATCGTCTTGGGGATGCCGATCACGGCAATCGCCAGGCCACGGCGGCGGATTTCCTCGCAGAGGGCATGGGCGCCGCGCTGGGTACCGTCGCCGCCCACGCAGAACAGGAGATTGATGCCGCGCGCGACCAGAAAATCGACCATCGTGGCGGGGTCTTGGGCGCCGCGCGACGAGCCGAGTATCGTGCCGCCGTCCTCGTGGATCGACTCGACGCATTCCATGGTCAGCGGGAGGGGCGGTTCGCCGTCGGGGGTCAACCCCTGGTAGCCGTAACGAATCCCCAGGATCTCGGCGACCCCGTAGTGCATGTGGAGTTCGAGAAACGCCGAACGGATCACGTTGTTCAACCCCGGCGACAGCCCGCCGCAGGTGACAATGGCGGCGCGGGTCTCTGCGGGGTCGAAGAAGATCTTCTGGCGCGGGCCGGCCTTCTCGAAGAGCAATACTTCGGCCGGCTCCTCGCCCGAGACGATCTCGACCGGGGGCTGCACGAAACACGACTCCGGCACGAACGTCGACCGGGTGTCTCCCGCCGCCGACGCCCGCCGCAGCGGCGATGGCAAACGCGCCTCGCCCAGCGCAGCAACTTCAATACGTCGTCTCGACGAATTCATACGGTCTTCCTTCGCCAGTACGGTGTCTCACCCATTGACGCGGCCAACGATTCGATCGGCCAGACGTTGAGCGTTTCCGAAAAGCATAGCTTCTACATCGTCCCGGCGCAGCCCGCATGCGCTGCATGTCTCTTTGAGGGCGCGGAGGCCCTCATAAACGGCCAGGGTGTACTGGGCTTCGACCTCGGGCGGCTCGCGATCGCGGTTGAAATAGAACGGATAATCCGTGCGATAGGCATACTTGGCGCCATCCCACTGCTGCCGGCCCCGCAGATAGAGGATCGGATTGTCCGTGCCGAAGAGGATCCGCCGGGGGCCGAACGTCTCGATCGCCAGCCGAAGCACCTGCGGATTGAGAACCGCGGACGTGTCGAAGTAGAGGCCGTCGTCTTCGGCCAGTGCGGGGAAAGCCTCCTGGGCGTGCGGCAGAGTGTAGCAGCGCCCCAGGTGGGCGATCACCAGAACCACGTTGGGATACTCGCGGCGGATGCGCCGGACTTCGGCCAGGTTGTCCAAGTGCCCCAGCCGGCCCGCTCGCGGCACGTGCAGCGTCACCCAAGCCCCGCGCTGGTCGAGCAGTTCCAACTGATGGTGCGGCAGGAAGTCGAAGATGCTCGCTTCCAGGTGCTTATCGCGGGTCAGCGGATCGTGGCTGATGAGCGAATAGTAGACCTTCACGCCGAGCGTGCCCGGCAGGTCGAGTTCCCGGGCCACCTTCTCGGCCGGCCATTGCGGCCGGACCACGGCCAGCCGATACCACCCGCGCTTGACGCATTCTTCCTGAAGGCTCGCATTGCTGCCATCCAGGTCGTAATCGAGAAACGGCAAGCCGAACGCGACGCACGACAGCTTTCGCCCGGGGAAGATAATCGCGTGGCAGCGATCGGCGTCGGCAGCCCCGATGGGCTCGGCCACTTCGTTGACCCAGTACTGGCGCCGCATGGCGTCGGTGGTCTGTTCCAGGCGAAATCGCGGCTCGTTGACGTGCGTGTGGGCGTCGAAGATCCGCGGCGGCAGCCATCCCTCCAGATGTACTTGCCAGAACGCGCGATCGACGTCCGTGTACTTCCAAACGTGATGAAGCGGCAGCGTGTCCATTCGCTCCTTCGGTCCCTGAAACGCCATTTCATACATCCACAGGACGGGTCGGAGACCCACCCTACGCCGAAGACTCTACTCCGTGCTCTTGCCGGCGTGGCTCAGGCTGCGAATGATCTGCTGGGCCACCTTGTGGACGTCCATCTCGACGGCCACTTCCATATTGTGACGCCAGGCCGGGACGCGGCGGCGATCGAAGACCGTGGCCCCGATGGTCAATTCACCCCGCACCTCCACGTCGCCGGCCATCTCTTGGGTGACGAACAGTTCCGGGTTGGTCACGGCGGTCATGGTGACGGAATCGTGGACGTGAATCCCTTCCAGGCCCGACTCCTGCCGATAGGCCCGGAACGCGGGCAGGAGGATCTTGCGCACCAACCGGCCCACGCGCGTCGTCTCTTCGGGCACCTGGCCGAGGAAATCGAATCCCAAGACCAGCCGATTCGACACGTCGAGCGGAATCAGCGTCTTGGTGGTCTTGGAGCGGAACACGGTCCGGGCCGATTCCGGATCGCAAAACACATTGAACTCAGCGGCCGGCGTGATGTTGCCCGGCCCTGCCACCGCCCCTCCGGCCATGACGATCCGCCCCACCAGCGACGGAAGATCCGGATCTCGTTGGAACGCCCGGGCGATGTTTGTCAGCGGACCCAATGCGACAATCGTCACCGATTCCGGCGACGCGCGAACCTCGTCGCAGATGATCTTCTCCGATGGATGCGGGGTGCGCAGTTCTGCCACTTCCAGTCCGGCGTCTCCCAATCCGTCTACGCCGCACCGATACCGACTATCGACCGGTAGCCCATGTTCCGGGGATGAAGCTGCACCTATTCGGGGCAGTCTGGGTGGATCGAGTTGTTCCACAATCGCCTGGACGTTGCGTGTCGCCACTTGGGGCGGAACATTCCCGCCTACGGCAGTTACCGCAACCACCTCAAGTTGAGGATCAAAGAGGGCCATGCACAAGGCGAGGGCATCGTCGATGCCCGGATCTACGTCGAGGATCACTTTCTTGGGCATTCCATCCTCGCTGGCTAGTGGGCAGGTGGCCGCACCTGAGCAGTGGCACTATTCTAGGGGAATCAGTCGTACCTCGCAACCCGCCAGACCGGGAGGAGTTCAAGATGCGGCTGGGTCGTAGGGGGCGGAATGCGATGGCATAATACTCGCGGATTTCCGCGTGCGGCTGTCGGTCTTGGCGAACCAATTGAGGCCCCGAAAGCAGAGTGTCATTGATGCAGACCAATT
>CAZFKF010000329.1:0-6071 GCA_964518805.1 uncultured Planctomycetaceae bacterium
GGTCTGGCCCCGCGCCGCCGGCACGGCCGCCGCGACCATCAACAGAACCATCACCACATATCGGAATCTGCGCATCTTGAAAGTCTCCACTACATAGATCATTCCGCTGAGATGACTTCCGAAATCTCGAAGACTCCGGAAGTCGTTGCGTCTGCATTCATCCCGAATCCCTAGTGTCCAACCCGTCTCTTCAAATCCGCCACGGATCCCGCAGCGCCCGCGACCGCATCCGGTTGGCGTCCGCGTCGCCCACAAACTCGATCTTCACCGGATCGAACGTCAGCGGCCGGCCCAACTGCCAGGCGATGTAGGCCGCATGGCAGATGATGTGGCTGCGGGCCACGACGGCGGCGTTGGAATGGGCCGGCTTGCGGGTCTTCACGGATTCGAGGAAGTTCTTCACGTGGCTGACGGCCGACGTGCCGGCCTCGGTGAACTGCTTCTGCTCGGCGCGGAGTTGGCCCGAGGAAAACTCCAGCCGGCCGCTGTCGCCGGTTTCGACCCAGCCGTCTTCGCCCTCGTAGCGGGCGCTGCACGTGCCCAGGCCCATCCAGCCTTGGTCGCGCATCACGAGCTTCAGCCCGTCGTCGTAGGTGGCGACGCAGCCACTGGGGGTCGGGTCGTAGCGGACCGGCATCTTCTGGTCGTTCGTGCCGGCCCAGTTGCACAGATCGACGGTGTGGGCGCCCCATTCGAGGATTCCACCCCCGTGGAAGTCGAAGAAGCCACGCCAGCCGCCGGCCACGTACTGCCGGTGGTACGGGCGCCAGGGGCACGGCCCCAGCCAGAGGTCCCAATCGCACTGGTCCTTAGGCGGTTCGGGTTCGGCGGGCAGCCAATCGTGGCTGACGGCCGGGTGCAGGGTGTTGGCGTGAACGGCCGTCAGCTTCCCCAGCTTGCCGCTGTGGCACAGGTCGGCGGCGAAGAGGAAGTTGCTGATGCTCCGCCGCTGCGTGCCGGCCTGGTAGATCCGCCCGTAACGCCGGTAGGTGTCGTCCAGGGCCTGGCTCTCGGCGATCGTCATCGTCGAGGGCTTCTCGCAGTAGACGTCCTTGCCGGCCTTGGCCGCGCAGATCGAGGCCATGGTGTGCCAGCGGTCGCCGGTGGCGATCAGCACGGCGTCGATGTCCTCGCGCGGCAGCATCTCGCGAAAGTCGCGATACATGGCCACGCCGGGACCGTATTTCTTTTCGGTTCGAGCCTTGACCTCTTCGCGGCGCGGCTTGTGCGGATCGGCGTTTGCCACGAACTGGATCCCGGGTTCGTCCGTCATGCAGCCGAGCACGTAGCCGCCGCGGCCGCCGATGCCGATTCCCGCCAACCAGATCCGCTCGCTGGGCGAAACCGCCCCGTCCATACCCAACACACGGCCGGGAATCACCAGCGGGGCGGCCAGCACGGCGCCGGTCTGAACGGCGCCCGCCAAGAGCTGCCGCCGCGTCATTGTCGATCTCTGATGAGGCATAATGCTTCTCCTAAGGAAAACCAACAGCAGGCGCTAGGCCCGATCGTTCTTCTGCAAAGCAACTTCCGCCGCACGTTGGTGGGATGCATCGGCGAATGCGTCGGAGGGAAAACCTTCCTGCGACGGGCAAACGGGGAACACGACTTTCTGGGGGGATAGACTGCGGGCAATCTGCCCTTATGGTACTCTCTTGGCAACGCCACTTGAAGATCCCCCCGCGAAAAGGAGAATCCTCGTGAAATCGATGCTTTCGATGATCGCCGTGGTCCTGGCTGCCTGTCTTTTCAACGCATCGGAGCCGACGTTTGGCCAGCCGAGCGGCGAATCGGGACACGTGGCCCTCGATCGCGCCTTCATTTCCTTTCGCATCGGCGTGAGGCAGTGGATGCCGGAAGGCCGATACCGGGATCTGCTGGCCCTGTTCGAGAAGTACCGCGGCGCGACCGACGAGATCACCTTTTTCACTTCGGCGACGCACCCGCCGCTGCCGCTGGAGGTGATCCAGCAGCGGGCCGCAGTGCTGGCCCAACGCATGGTCGAGGCCCGCAAGCTGGGCTATCGCACGGGCATCAACCTGCTGTCGACGATGGGGCACCACAACGAGAACCTGCCCAACTCGCTCTCCGGCGATTACACGGGCGTGACCGACATCGACGGCAACGCCTGCCAGGGTTCGTTCTGCCCCAACGATCCCCGCGTGCAGCAATACGTCAAGCAGGTCTACCAGGCCGTGGCCAAGGCCGGGCCGGACTACATCTGGATCGACGACGACGTGCGGCTGGCCGGCCACATGCCCGTCTTCCTCACCTGCTTCTGCGACCGCTGCCTGGCGCTGTTCGAGAAGGAAACCGGCACGAAGCACACGCGTGCGTCGCTCAAGATCGCCTTCGTCAGCGGGCCGCTCGAACAGCGGCTCGCCTTGCGCAAGGCTTGGCTTCAGCACAACCGCGACACCATCGGCCGGCTGTTCCAACTCATCGAGCAGACTGTTCACGCGATCCATCCCAAGATGCCCTTGGGCTTCATGACCGGCGACCGGTTCTACGAAGGGTACGATTTCGACCGCTGGGCGGCGATCCTATCCGGCCCGGGCAAAGCCGAGGTCCGCTGGCGCCCCGGCGGCGGATTCTACGAGGACGATGCCATGCCGGGCCTGGCCGGCAAGTCGCACGACGTGGGCCGGCAGGTCTCGGTCCTCCCGCCCGAGGTCATCTCGATCCAATCCGAGATCGAGAACTTTCCTTACCAGCGCCTGAAGAAATCGGCCCACACCACGGTGCTCGAAGCGGCCTCGCACATGGCCGCGGGATGCACCGGGGCGGCCTTCAACGTCCTGTCGGGCAACGACGAGCCGCTGGACGAATTCGAGCCCCTGGTCGCCCGCATCCGCCAGGCGCGGACCTTCTACGACCTGCTGGCCAAGCACCTCGGGCGCAAGCCCCTGGCCGGCATCCATCCGGCCTGGAATAAGGACACCGCGGCGGCGAGCGATCTGGCGGGGGGCAACTGGATGGCGTTCGGTCGCTTCCTGGGCGAGTCGCCGCGATTGTTCGAGATCGGCCTGCCCATCGACTACGCGGCCCGCGGGGCCTGGGTCACCCTTTTGTCCGACGACAACATGGTCGCCTTCAGCCGCGACGAGATCGTCAAAATGCTCTCCGGCGGCGTGTTCATGGATACCTCGGCCCTGGCGCGTCTGAACCAGATGGGCTTCGGCGACCTGACCGGATTCGAGGCCGACAAGGTCTTGCCGCGCGACTGCATCGAGGAATTGACGGGCCATGCGCTGAACGCCCCGTTCGCCGGGCGCCAGCGCGACTGCCGGCAGTCGTTCAATCATCTGCCCGCGCAGACCCTCAAGCCGCGCGACGCCAAGGCCCAGGCGCTTTCGCGCCTGGTCGACTACTCGAACGCCGAGGTGGCGCCCTGCGCCATGGGCGCGTACGAGAACCGGCTGGGGGGCCGCGTGTGCGTGGCCGGCTACTTCCCGTGGACCTTCCAGCACAGCTTGTCGAAGTCGGCCCAGGTGAAGGCCGTTATGCGATGGCTCTCCAAGGACCAGGTGCCCGCGTACGTGGCGTCGTTTCACAAGATCAACCTTTGGGTCCGAGAGCCCGACGGCTCGGGCGTGGCCATGGCGCTGACCAACTCCTGCCTCGACGCCGCGCGCGATGTGACGCTGCTGGTCCGAACCGATCGCGACCGCCTCCGCGTGTTCGACATGAACGGCACCGAAACGGAGGTCCGCGCCAGCGGCTCCGACGGCCCCTACCGCAAGTTCGTCCTCCCGGCCATCGAGCCCTGGCACATGCGCCTGGCGGTTACGAAGTGAACGCCGGAGGCAAACGCAGGCTTGAGGGCTCCGCCCAGAAGCGTAGAGGGGTCGAGAGTGGGTGGGTGAAAGACTGGCCTTTGCGATGTCTCACCTGCCCGCTCCCGACCCCTCGCAGCCGTCTGGCATCCGCGCATGCCATGCCGGGACGAAGGCGGCCGCAACGGAGAGAATCGCCGGCCGATCAACTCAGCAGCATCTGCAAGTCGTCGGCGGTGAGTTGGCGGAGGACGTTGCCGTCGGCCGAGATGACCGCTTTGGCCATGTCGCGCTTGGTCTTCTGGAGTTCGAGGACCTTCTCTTCGACCGTGTCCCGGGCGATGATCCGGTAGGCGAAGACGTTTCGCGTCTGGCCGATGCGGTGCGTGCGGTCGACGGCCTGGGCCTCGACGGCCGGGTTCCACCAGGGGTCGAGCAGGAACACGTAGTCGGCCGCCGTGAGATTGAGGCCGTGCCCGCCGGCTTTGAGGCTGATGAGGAAGACCGGGCAGGCCGCGTCGCTCTGGAAGCGGTCGACCCGCTGCTTGCGGTCCCGCGTCCGGCCGTCGAGGTACTCGTACGTGATCTTCGCCTCGTCGAGCCGGCGGCGGACGACGGCCAGGAACGAGGTGAACTGCGAGAAGACCAGGGCCTTATGCCCTTCGTCGATCACCTCGGTGAGTTGCTCGATCAGGGTATCGAGCTTCACGCTCGACTCGCCGAGCCGCTCCTTGTCCACCAGCCCCGGATGGCAGGCCGCCTGGCGGAGCCGCAGAAGCGCTTCGAGCACGTGGATCTTGGCCTTGGCCATGCCCGACTTCTGAATCCGCTCGGTGAGGCTTGCCCGGTAGTAATCGCGGAGCTGGTTGTAGTGCTTGCGCTGGCTGCCCGAGAGCTCGCAGTAAAGGGTTTGCTCGGTCTTCTCGGGCAGGTCGCGGAGCACCTGGCCCTTGGTTCGCCGGAGGATGAACGGCGCCAAGGCCCGGCGCAGCAGAGACAGTCCTTCGCCCTGGCCCGTCAGCCGCTTTGAGAGATCCTGAAACGCCGTGCTGCGCCCCAGCATCCCCGGATTGAGAAACTCGAACAGCGACCACAATTCGCCGAGGTGGTTTTCGACGGGCGTGCCGGTCGCGGCCAGGCGATGCTCGGCCCGCAGCAGCCGGCAGGCCTTGGCCCGCTGCGACTGAGCGTTCTTGATCGCCTGGGCCTCGTCGAGGATCACGTAGTCGAACGGGATGTCTTTGAACTTGCCAATGTCCCGACAGAGCGTGCCGTAGGTGGTGACCACCAGGTCGTACTGGCCGAGTTGCTCCAAGGCGCCGGCGCGGAGCGTGCCCGTGTAGTCCAGCACGCGGAGGTTCGGCGTGAACCGTCCAGCCTCCTCAATCCAGTTGAAGACGAGACTGCGCGGGACCACGGCAAGGGACGGCGCCCGGCTTCCGTCGCCGTTCTTCGACCGCAGGCGTCGCGCCTGAAGCTGGGCCAGCACCTGCACGGTCTTGCCCAGCCCCATGTCGTCGGCCAGGCAACCGCCGAGGCGGAAGTCGCGGAGGAAATCGAGCCAGCCCAGCCCTTCTTTCTGATAGTTCCGCAACTCGCCGCGGAAACCCCGCGGCTCGTTGCGCGGCGACACGCCGTCGAACGACCGCAGCTTGCGGCGCAGGTGTTCGAACTGCCGGTCGACGGAGACCTGCTGGTGTGCGGCCAACAGCGCGTCGAGCAGCATCGCCTGAGACGGGCGGAAACGGACCCGCTCCTCCTCCACGCTCCCCATTTCGGCCAGCGGGCCGAACTTCGCCAGCCACTCTTGGGGCAGCAATCCTCGCGAGCCGTCGCCGAGCAGCACGTAGTCCTCGCCCCGGCGGAGGGCTTCGAGCAGGACGGGCAGTTGAACGGCCTCGCCGTCGAAATCGCACGTCCCCTCCAGGTCGAACCAGTCGATGCCCGATGTGACGCTCATGCGCCACTGCCCGGCCTTGCGGATCTTGCGCCCTTCAGCCTCGACGATCCATCCGGCCTCGACCAGCGTGGCCACGAGTTGAGAAAAGCGGTTATCCGGGATCGACACGTCGTGTTGGCCGTCCGCAGAGACCCGCGTCCCGAGTTCGGCGAGCATGGCCAAGAGACGGCTTTCGTGGTCCCGGTCGCGGACCAGGACCCGCTCGTGCTCCGCGTCGACCAGGACCGCGCGGCAATCCTTCGCCGCGATCTTCTGATGGTCGTACTGGAATGCGACGTCCGCCATCAACTGGCGGCGACCGTAACGATCGGGCGAGCAGATGGACAGCCGCCCCT
>CAZFKF010000330.1:0-6067 GCA_964518805.1 uncultured Planctomycetaceae bacterium
CGGCAGATCGCCCCGGACGATGTCAACGAGCAGGCGCCTGCTCAACTCATGCCGCAGGGCCCCTGGAAGATCCCGAGATGAGGTGGGGGGCTGATCGACGGTGTCCACGCTTGAATTATGCACAATGCATCGATGGCGTTCTACCCCCAAGTGTGGTGGCGGCCTGAATACGCCAAGTCACATCCGGTCGGTCCCGTCGGGCGTGGTCGTCGATGTGGACGGTTACCCACTCAGTAGGTGATTCGCACCGAGATCGGCTTGGACGATGGGGCGAGGCGAACCGTCTCTTCCGCCCGGTCGAAATCGGCGTGCGGCTGGCCGTCGACGGTGACGGCGCGCATCGGCTTGCCCTCGGGATGCCGTACCCGTAGGACTAGGCGCGCCGGCGGCATGCGCGACGGCGACTCGACCGTGGCCTCGATGTGCCCCTCGGCGATGGCCGAACGCAGCGAATAGCTGACGGGCCCGAACCGCGTGGGGGCGTTGCGCACGGCGACGTGCATGCCGTGCTTCATCCAGTGCGTGGTTACAAAAGGCGCGAGCCACAACTGCCCGGCCCGCTCGGTAAGAAGCATGGTACGCGTCATTTCGAGGAACCAGCCCATCTCGTGGGTCTTGCACCACGCCCCACCATTGTTCATGTGTTCCCAGAACGTCAGGTTCTCGCGATTCAACAACACGGGCAGCGTGTTGAAGTAGGTGCGGACGAACGGCTTCACATCGTCGCGCAGGGAGTGAATGTCGGCGGTCCGGGCGTAGTGCGGCTGAAGCTTGGCAAATCCGCCGCAGTTGAACCAGTCGGCCTCGTTTTCCTTGGCCGGATAGGCGCCGAAGATGCCGTCGATGAGAAACCAACGGTCTTCGAGGTAGTTGACGATCCAGTCCGACTCGCGGCTCTTGGGCTCGATGAGGCCAAGGGGGATCATGTGGTTGCCGCCCGCCTCGACGTCGTGGCCAATCGCACTGATGCCGCCGAAGAATTCCCGCGTTAGTCCGTAGCAGTAGAGGCTTGAAGGGCACGGCGGCACGAACGTGCCGTCACGCAACGGCACCACCGGCATCTGCGACTGCTGCCAACGGAAGGCCCGCAGCACCTCCTCGCGGTACTCCCGGGCCGCTTGGGCCAGTTCGCGGGCCTCGTCCGCCGGAAGGACTTTGTCCAACAGCCGAAGCGCGCTCTTCAAGCCCGCCCAGAGATGGGCGTTGGCATAGAAGTAGTACGCGTAGCGGTCCCAATCGGCCAGGACGCCGGGTGGGAACAGGCTGTACTCCGGCGGCCGGTCGCCGTGGGCATCCAGCCGTTGCGTCTTTTCTGTCTGCCGAAGGATCCACCGGCATGATTTGAGCAGTTGCGGCGCGACGTGTTCAAGCCACCGGCGTTCGGGATCGAGGCCGTATTGCTCCGCCAGCGTCCAAAGGTGCTGGCCGGTGCCCATGAGCGTGTAACCCTTCACAAGGGCCCCATCGGCGTTGAAGTTGGCGATGAAGTAGTCGAGCCCGCGCCGAGCGAACTCGCGCTGGCCCACCAGTCCCATGCCGAGGATCACGGGTTGGGCCTCGGTGTCGAGGGGGCCGTAGGCGTCGGACGCGCACCACGGGGCCACGCGCCGTCCTTCGGCCTCGTTGCGGGCCGCCATCAGGCAATGGACTTGGGCTGCGCGAAACACGTCCTCCACCAGGGGTTCCGGCAACTCGACCTGCATCGCCGGAGCCATCAGCGACTGCCAGTAGTGGAGGACGTTCTCCTTGAGCTTTGACTCGGCAAAAAACCGGGCATGCTCGTCTCGTTTCGCTTGCCAGGCCGGAATGCAGGCGACAACGCGGCGCGTCGAAGCGGGCGAAAGCCGACCCGTAAGAACGATCCCCGATGCGCCGGCCGCCACGCGAAGGGCTCCCTCCGGAGACGCCTCCCGCGCTCTTGGCGAAGAGGGCTGGATGTCGGCCACATCGAGCGCGGCCAGCAGCCGATCGCCCTGCGTCCAAAGGACGTGTTTGCCTGCGTTGTGCATCTCAACCGGTCTGTGCTCGCCTTGCTCCAGGGAAAGACCTATCCCAAGTCGAAATGAGACTTCGCGAGGCTGGTTGGTCGAATTCTCCAAGGTGAATTCGGCCACGCCCAGGGATTTCGCCTTGCCGACGGTCTCCCAGGAGTTTTCGATGCGACTCAGCGGCGCAACCCAGGTGCGTTGGCGGAGCACGATGCCGCCGGACTCTGCGGTGTTGACGACGATGGGCAGCCAGCGTTTCTCCAGGCGCCGCGAGCGTGCGACCTGCGACGGTTTCTGAGAGGCGAAGAGATCGCTGAGGTAGACCGGCGGCGACGTTTCGGGATTTGCAGGCAAGAGCCTGGCTTCGGCCAGGTTGGCGGCGTCGTTGAGGATGCCGTCGCCTGCGTCGAGCACACGAAGAACGAGCCTCTTGGCCGAAGCGAGATCGATGTGAACACTTCGTGGCGACTCTCCTTGGCGCATGACTCCCGTGTCGATCTTCGGGCGGCCGTCGACTTCCGCCTGGAACACCGCCGTTCCGCCGGACTGGGACTGCGGCAAGACGCCGATTTCGGCTTCAAAGGCCCGATAGCGCCCGTCGAGCCACACGGCCACCTCGGCGTTGGCGTGCAGTCCGAACCCCTTCGTGTAGGTCTTGTCGCCGATGCGGAGCGGCAGGCCCTGCGCGGCCTGCGGAGGCCGAACGGTGGAATCGAGGCCCACAATGCCGAAATCGAGACGCACCAACTCGACGGCTCTCGCCGGCAATTCGGGCCGCAGGGAAAGCCGGCCATAGCGCAAGGCCCCTTCCCGTTCGAGGATGAACTTCTCGTTGTCGCACGCCAGCGAGAGCATCGTTGGACCGTTGTTCTGGATCGGCCGCCAGAGGGCGCGCATGGCCTGGTCGAGGGACTGATCGGGCATGCTCCTCACGCGGGCAAGAATCGTTTGGCGATCGGCGATCTTGCCGCAGAAGGCCGCGGCACTGCCGGGCGAGTCGGCGCGGCGGACCAGCAGGCCGAAATCACGCACGTAGACCCCGTCGGTGTTCAGGACGTCTTCGACCGCAACGGTCACGTCACCGGCGGGCAGTTTGAACCGCAGCAGCGTGCGATCGGCCTTGCGCGGCGACAGCTCGCTGCACACGACCCGTGCTCGGAGTGTCCGGCCGGAATCCCACACATGGTGAAGCGCCGTCCGGCCAGCCAAGTCGATCAGCAGCCCGTTGTACATCGCGACCTCGGCCTGACCGTGCATCGATTCCGTGTCGATGAGCAGTTCTCGGACGTTCCATTGCGACGGCCCAAACGCGGAAAGCCGCCTGACGAGACAATGCTCACAGCCAGCGGGAACGAGCCAGCGGACCTTGAGCACGCCGGTGCCGTTTGTGAATTCGGGGACAGCGTCTTGCGGGATCTCGGCCAGAAGCCGATTCGGCTGGAGGTCGAGCTTTGCGGGAAGCCGTTCCCAGCGTCCTTGCCAGGGCGTTTGGCCGATGGAACTCCACGCATCCTTACGGCCCGCCGAAGACCAGTACTGGATCTCTACGCCGGGCGGGATCTTGCCCGGCGGAACGGCTTCCAGGACGAGACGCCGCAGCACGCGACGTTCGGCCCATTCGAGACCGATCGCATGCCGGCCCGCGCGAGCAGCCGGCAACGAGTAGGTCCCGTCGGGTCGGGAAGCAAGATCGTTCGTCAGAAAAACGTCTTCCTCGCGGAACGGTTCGAGCCGGCCGGACTTCGCACCATCGAGGCGCGAGGGGTCGGAGGTCACGACCCGGGCGAAAAGACCAAGATCGACCTCCGTGCCGGAAGCGCTCTCCGGTGCCGGTTGGCGCGGCTCGGCGGCAATTCCGCCCGACGCCAGCGACATGAGCACAAGGAGAAGGACGCAGGAAGCGGCTTCAAGACCGCGACGGTCGTGAATTCGGGACGGGTCGGAGCCCCATCCTGCGGGGCTCTGAAACGGCTTCCAAGCGGATCGTCGCATTGGCGGCTCTCCTTGGGCAGGACTGCCATCGTGCTGCGAATCACCCTGCGGGGCACTGCAATTGCACGGTCCAGGCCACGACGGCCGCTGCGAGAATCGCTGCAACCGGGCCCCGCAGCAGCGACGTTGCTCAGGGGGCAGGCTCGTCGTATACGCGGATTTCGCAAACCCCCATGTCGGGCCTGGCCTCCGTGATCACCAAGCGAAGCCGTGCGGCGCGGATCGGCTCGAAACGTAGAGCCGAGCGACGCTGGAGGTTACCGTGCACCTCGGCGATCGTTTGCCAACTGTTTTCGCGGGGGACTTCGAGGCGGAAGGCGTCGGCCCGCAATTCGCGCGTCTGGAACGACACGTGCACGCTGTTGAACGTGGCCTCACGGCCGAAGTCGAGTTCGACCCATTGGGGGAGCGGCTTGGCTGGGTCGGGCCACCACGCGTTCGGCCACGCGCGTATCGCCCGGGAAAAGCCGTTGATCACATTCTTCGGCGCGAACATGGCCTTGACGTCACGAGCCGGCTGTCCGTCGTCCTTTGCGCCCTCCGACGCGCTAGGAGGATCCACGCGGAACTGATAACAGTCGGGCATCGGCGTCCAAGCGGCGCCGGAGCGATACGCCCGCGACGTTTCCGCCGGCTGCACGTCGAATAATCGCCAACTCAGGCCGGAAGCCTTGGACAGCGAAACAAAGTAGTAACCCGGCGCGACCTTGGCGTCCAACGGAAACCGAATCCACCCCTGGCTCTCTGCCGGTATGCGCGCCGTGGCGGTCGCGATGTCCTTGGGCGAACTGAAGTCGGCCAGTTTGGCTGCGCTACGCAGCGAGAGTCTCACGTCCGTGGACGAAGTGCTTGTGGATTCGAGATACAGGGCAACGGAGCGGATCTCGGGCTGGACGACCTTGAACATCACGGCGCGATCGCAATCGAGCCGGTGCGACTGGCGTCCGTCCCGTCCCGCAACCTGCACCGGCGGCGAGAAACTCGAAGCCGTCACCTTGGCCCCCAAAGCCAGATCCTTGGGATCGCTGTTCGGCAGATCGATCAGGTAGCAGCCGTCCTTGAGAAGTTGCTGCTGCAATTCGGCGATGTGGCTCTGGTAGAGGCCGCGCGGCGTGACGCCGTGGACCTTGCACAGCCCCGCGGCCGTCCCCACGGCCTGCCCTTGGAGGCCGCAGGTGACCATGACTCGCGTGGCTCCCAGGGCGGCGTGGCTGACGGAAATGTCGCGGCCGGCCATCATCAGGTTGTCGACATCCTTGGCGTAGAGGCTGCGAAACGGCACGGAAAACTTGACTTTGTGCGAGAAGGTCGCGGGCGGGCCCGGATCGTAGAATCCCTTGGGGGGGTGCAGGTCCACGCCCCATCCGCCATAGCTGACGCGGTCGTCAAACAGCCGGGTGGGCGAGATGTCGTGTTCGGTCATCACGTAGTCGCCCAGCAGTCGCCGCGACTCGCGTTTGCCAACGACGTGGCTGACCCAAACGAGCTTGTAGCGACTCGCCTCGTCGGCGAGCTTGGGGCAATGGTTCTTGGCGTGGTCCCACATACCCCAGATGACCCGCAGAAGCTCGTCGCGGATCTCCTCGGAGTCGTCGTACGTGTTCAGCACGCCGCCGTACTCGATCACCCATTGCCACCCGCCGAAACGCAATTGCGGATGGCGTTCGCGGTTGAAGTCCGAACACTTGGGGAACTTGTGCGCCCACGCTGGCGCAGCGAACGGGACCGCGTCCGGGCCGACTTCGGTCGCATAGCGGAGCGTTCCGCCCATGGTGCCACCATCGCCCCGTTCGGGCGCTCGCGTTTCGCGATACATGGCGCCCGGCTCGCGCCCGTGGCGATGCTCGGCCCCGGCCCAAACGCCGATGGCGCCGTCACCGGTGCAATCGATGAAGATCGAACCGGCAAACGCCATGCGTTGACCGGTCTTCACATCCAAGACCTCTACGGCGGCAATCCGGCCGGTTTCCTTGCGCTGGACTCCGGTGGCGTGCGCGTTCAGAAAGACATCCAGCCTGCGTTCGCCCTTGCAGAGCGTGAGCATGCGGCTGGAGTATTGGTCGGAAGGGCCGCGAAACTCCTCGATG
>CAZFKF010000331.1:0-6056 GCA_964518805.1 uncultured Planctomycetaceae bacterium
CCTCGTGCGCGGCTACATCTGCTGCTTCGACGTCTTTGGCCAGCCCGGCACCTGGCAGGACGCCACCTGCCTGGTCGGTGTCGAACGCCTGATCATGGAGGCCCACGACGATCCGGCCTGGGTCCATGAATTGCTCGGCATCTTGTTTCGTCGCAAGAAGGTGTTCGTCGAGTCGCTGGCCGGGGCCCGGTATGACATCCTCGAACTCGGCGGCGGCGGGGCCTCGTCGACGGTCATTTCGCCGCGTCTGTTCGACCAGTTTGTGGCCCCGTATGACAGCGAGTTGATTGCCCTGGCGCACCGCGCCGGCCAGCGGATCGCTTACCACACCTGCGGCGGCATGATGCCCATCCTGGAGCGGATCGCCGCCATGCAGCCCAACGCCATGGAGACGCTGACGCCGCCGGCCATGGGCGGCGACGTCGATCTGGCCGAGGCCCGCCGCCGCATCCCGGCGAAGATCTGCATGATCGGCGGATTCGACCAGTTCCACTACTTCAAGGGCTGCAGGCCGGAACAGACCCGGGCCGAGGTGCGCCGCTGCTTCGAAGCGGCCGGGCGCAACGGCGCGTACATCCTTTGCCCTTCGGACAATTTCTTCGAGGCCGAGCCAGAACTGGTGAAAGCCTTCGCCGACGAGGCACACCGATGCGTTTACACGACAACAACATAATCCGTAGGGTAGGTCAATCGCAGCGCAGCCCCACCGGAATCACGGCGAGGCAGCGGTGGGCCGGCGCTTTGCTTGGCCCACCCTACGAATGCCATGCACGCAGGAGAGCGTGATGCCGCTGGAACCGATCGATCGAATGATGCAACGTTGCCGCGAGGGCGGGTACGCCGTCGGCTATTTTGAAAGCTGGAACCTGGAGTCGCTCCAAGGGGTGTTGGATGCCGCCGAGCAGACACGCTCGCCCGTCATCGTCGGATTCAACGGCGAATTCCTCAGCCACGCCGGCCGGCTGGCCGCCGAGCGATTGGCGCTGTACGCGGCGATGGGCCGGGCGGCGGCGGAGTCGTCGTCCGTGCCGTGCGGGCTGATCTTCAACGAATGCCCCGACGACCAATGGGTGATGGATGCGGCCCGGGCCGGCTTCAACCTCGTGATGCCGGCCGATCCGCAGGCATCGTTCGACGACTACCTGGGCCGCACGAAATCGATCGTCGCATTCTGCCGTCCGCGCCAGGTGGCGGTCGAAGCCGAATTGGGCGAGTTGCCTTGCGGCGTGTCCGGCCACGCCGGCGGAGAACTAACCGATCCGGCCCTGGCCCAGCGGTTCGTCCGAGAGACGAGTGTGGATCTCCTGGCCGTGAGCGTTGGCAACGTCCACATCCAGCTTAGCGGCGAGCAGGACTTGAACCTCGCGCATCTGGCCGCGATCCGCGACCGCGTGCCGGTCCCCTTGGTGCTGCACGGTGGGACCGGCATCACGGCCCGGTCGCTCAAGGAAGCCATCCGGATCGGCGTGGCCAAGGTGAACTACGGGACGTATTTGAAACAAGCGTACCTGGGTGCGGTCCGTACGGCACTGTCGTGCGACTCCGGGAATCCGCACGATTTGCTGGGAATGGGCGGGCCGCGCGACGTGATGGTCGCCGGCCGGTTGGCCGTGCGCGATGCGGTGTTGGCGCGAATCGAGACACTGGGCTGTTGCGGGAGGGCGTGACGATGGGGACCAGGGTTCAGGGTTCGGGGTTCAGGGTTCAGGGTTCGGGATTTCCGGCTCGGGTTTCGTGGTCCGGGGCTTCGTCCCGGTTGGGGCTGACCGTGGCGGCATGGGCTCTCCTCGGCCTCGTATCCGCGAGGGCGGGCGACGGTCCCGATCCGATCTTCGAGAAGCCCACGCCGGTGACCATGGCCGAGATGGCCAAGCAGACCACTTTGGGCGTCTCGGCCGTGGAGGTCACCGACTATGCTCCCGGCCATTACACCGGCGCACTGACTCCCAGTCCTCCACACGCCGACATGAACGCCAAGAAGGCGGTGGTCGTGTTCTGGAAGGACCAGGCGCAGCGATTCATCTTCGGCCACGAAGCCAGCTACTGTCCGGTGCTGGAACTGCCCAGCGGTGCGGCCATGTGCAACCAGTTCTTCGAGGGCAACGTCCAGGGGACCCCTGAGAAGCACGTGGCCAGCGCCGAGCTATTCAACATCAAGGGGCGAAGGGAGAGGAACAGCTTCGTCGACCTCATCGAGAGCGGCCCGCGGCGCGTCTGGGTGCGATGGAACTACTTCGCCGTCGACAAGAACGATGACGCGCAGCCGCGGCTCCGCGGCACCGAGGACTATTTTGCCTATCCGAACGGGCTGATTCTGCGCCGTTTGAGTTACGAAAGTCTCGTGCCCGACCAGATGTGCGGCTAGAGCCAGCAGCCGGTCGAGTTGTTCGGCGTGGGGCCCGTCGGCAAGCTCATCAAGGACCTATTCCCCCGCGACGCACAGCACGGAGACTGCCTCACGCTGGCCGCAATGGACGTGTACGGCGATAGGAAATACGAGATCTACTGGGGCGACAAAGACGCGGTGCGCCGCCGCGGCGACGATGCGACCCTTGCCGCGATTTCCCGGTCGCCGGGGCGGGCCCTGGTGTTGCCGTTTCGCGAGCGGCTGCTGTTCGCCGTGTTGGGCGACGCCAGCGGCTTCTCCGCCCGGCGCAGCGTGCTCATCGATCACTGCACGCCGGGCGTCAAGAGCGGCTGCGAGTGGCGGCAGGGAATCTGGGACCATTGGCCGATCGGCTGGCTCAATTCGCAGACGTCCTTCTGGAAGCCGGGCTCGCCCTACGCGTACAGCTTTGGATCGATCGGCCAGTTCTTCGTCCCGGAGGGGAAACAGTACAACTCCTTCGTGAAGGACTACTTCGGATACGCCGCGGACATGGACCTCAATCGCTGGACGTCGCGGCGCGTGTTCTACGTGCTCTTGGGCGCGGCCGGGTCGTGGGACGACATCCGCCGCATCGGCCGCGCCTGGCTCGACCAAGGCCCAAAGTGCGCCACGCCCGAGAGCATCGCTGGATTGAAATGAGGAAAGGAAGAGGGGGGAATATTGAAGGAAAACGGGAAAAGAGATACAGGGAAAAAGGGAAAAGAGGTAGAGGGAAAAGGAGGGAGCAAGAGGAGCGGGAGCCGGCAATTGCCAGAACGGTCCTGAAACAACACGCACCTCTCCCTCTTTTCCCTTTTTCCTCATCTCTTCCTTTTCCCTTCGTCTTTCCCTTAACCTTTGCCTCTTCCTTTTCCCATTCCACCCTGAGAGAGAAATCGACATGCAATACGAAATGAAGATGCCTGACCTGGCCACGACCGAATCGGAGATTCGCATCGTGCGCTGGCTCATCGAGCCGGGCCAAACGATCGAGCGTGGCCGGCCGATAGTCGAAGTCGAGACGGACAAGGCCACCATGGAGGTCGAATCGGCCGTCACCGGCGTGCTCGCGGAAGTGCGCTTCGAGATCGGGGCCGAGGTGGCCGTGGGCGACGTGATTGCCGTGCTCGAAGTTGCGGATGCGGCCTCGAAGCTCGCCCCCGCCGCTGGCGCGGCCGCTTCGCAGACGGCGTCGGCGGCGTCTCCGCCCGCGGCTTCCGCGGGTCAGACCCCCAAACCGGCCGGTCGGCCCGGCGGAATGTTCGCGCGAAACCGCGCCGCGGCCGGCGCTCCGCCGGCGTCTGCGGCAATCCCGCTCAGCGTCGCCCAACGCACCGCGGCCAAGCGGCTCCAGGAGAGCAAGCAGTCGATCCCGCATTTCTACATCCAGACGAGCGTCAACGCCTCGGCGATCGTGGCCGCACGCAAGGCGGCAGAGCCCGCGAGACTCGCCTGGGATGCGTTCTTCGTGCTCGCCGTGGCCCGGACCCTCGGCAAGTTCGAGCGGTTCCGTTGCCGGTTCGACGGCGAGCGGCTCACACCGGCCGGCACCGACGCGATCGGCGTGGCCATCGATCACGAGGGAGAACTCTATGTGCTCCCGGTTGCGTCACCCGCCGGCAAGAGCGTGAGACAGATTTCCGATGAAATCCGCCACAACGTTGAGCGGCTCCGCAACGGCGACCCGGAGGCGCGGCGGATCCATCCGGCCCTGATGACCGTCACCAATCTCGGCGTGGCGAACGTCGAGAGTTTCATTCCGATCATCAATCCGCCAGAGACGGCAATCCTTGGCGTCGGGCGCGTGGCGCCCACGCCCGTCGCGCGCGACGACGGGCAGATCGCGGTCGAGCCCCGCGCAACGCTCACGCTTTGCGTCGATCACCGCGCGGCCAGCGGCCGCTACGCCGGCGAGTTTCTCAGCCACATGGTTCGCGAGTTGGAGTCCTTTGGAGAAAGTGTTTCATGAATGCAGCGACAACGAACGGGCCGGAAGCGGCCTCGCCCTACGATACCGGGTTCCTTCTGGGCCTCTACGAGCGGATGGTGCTCATCCGCCAGTTCGAGGACGGCATCAAGTTCCTCTTCCTGGAAGGCAAGATGCCGGGAACGATCCACCAGTGCCAGGGCCAGGAGGCCACCGCCGTGGGCGTTTGCACGGCCCTGCGAAACGACGACTTCATCACCTCGACCTTCCGCGGGCACGGGCACGCCCTGGCCAAGGGACTGAGCGTGCAGGAACTGCTCGACGAGCTTTACGGCGCGGTCACCGGCTGCTGCAAAGGCAAGGGAGGCAGCATGCACGTCGGCAGCATGGCCAAGGGAATGATCCCCGGGATTGCCATCGTCGGCGGAGGGATTCCCGTAGCCGCCGGAATGGCATTGGCCTTCAAGATGCAGAACAGCGGGCAGGCGGCAGCCTGCTTCTTCGGCGACGGGGCCGTGGCCGAAGGGGCCTTTCACGAAGGCATCAATATGGCCGCCATCTGGGATCTGCCCGTGTTGTTCGCCTGCGAAAACAACCTCTACGGGGCCAGCACGCACGTGTCGAAAGTGATGCGCGACACGAACATCGCGCGGCGCGTGGCCCATGCCTACGGTATCCGCGCCGAGCAGATCGACGGCAACGACGTACTGGCCGTGTACGAGGCGGCCGATGCGGCCGTGCGCGAGTGCCGCGCCGGCAAGGGGCCGATCTTCCTCGAACTGCTGACCTATCGCCGAACGGGACACTCGCGGCGCGACCCCTGTCACTACCAACCCAAGGACGAACGCGAGGCATGGGCCGCCAAGGATCCGATCGAGCGGTTCGGCCGAGTCCTGATTGATCGGGGCGTCGTCGATGCGGCCGGGTTGGAGGCGATCAAGGCCCGCATCCTCGATGAGTTCCATCGGGCGGTCGAAATCGCCAGGCAAGCCCCGCTGCCGGACGTTGCGGAACTGACCACCGATGTCTATGCGTAGGTCCGGCTCAGCAGACTTCCTTGAACTTGCTCTTGACCGCGCCGCACACCGGACAGGTGTCCGGCGCCTGGCCGATCACCGTATGCCCGCACACGTCGCAAACATAGATGGACGCAGGCGGCATGTCCTTGCCGCTTTGCAGCGTTTCGAGGGCCTTGGTGTAGAGATCGTAATGGGTCTTTTCAACGGCCATCGCGTTGCGGAACGAGAGCACGGCCTTGCGATGCGATTCCATCTCGGCTTCGCGCACGAACTTGGGGTACATCTCCTCGAACTCGTAGTTCTCGCCGGCGATGGCGACCTTCAGATTTGTCTCGGTGTCGGCGATGCCGTCCATGACGCGGAGGTGGGAGTGGGCGTGGACGGTCTCGGCTGCGGCAGCGGCTCGGAAGAGCCGGGCGATTTGCGGAAATCCTTCGGCGTCGGCCTTGGCCGCAAACGCAAGGTATTTGCGGTTGGCCTGGCTCTCGCCGGAAAATGCCGCCTGAAGGTTGTCGCTGGTTGGCATCGTGTCGTCTCCCGTTTGATCTCTCGCCTCGAATGCGCCAAACCAATTAGTATACCAGCGTATCGGCCCGTGCCAATCGGCTCCCGCCAAGACGCAGCCCTCCACAGACCCGTCGGGGGAGGCGAGGCCTGCCGGTCAGGATTTGGAACGGGTTTTCCACAAAACATGCTATCAATAACGACATCGTAAGGAGTCATCATGACGAAGCGTCTTGGG
>CAZFKF010000332.1:0-6036 GCA_964518805.1 uncultured Planctomycetaceae bacterium
CGATGTACCACGGCGGGGCAATTGGACGCGCAGCCGGACACGACGCCCGCATCTTCACTGCCTCGGTCGACGGCCTGGAGGGCGGAGTCTACCTATCGATCGGCTGCGCGATCATGAGTCCGCAGGTGTTTGAGAAAGCGTTCAGCGCGGCCAACGGAATCCGGGCGGGCGAGGGGCGCGGTCTGCTGAAGAACCACCATTTGGCGATCGTGGATCTCCAAGACGGCGGCGGCTGGGACTGGAGCCAAGGCGAGCCCCCCAGCACCAACCCGGCCTATTACCTGCGATTCTGCAAGAGCTTCTACCGCATGGGCGGCACGCTCGACTACATCCGCTGCGACAATCGCGAGTTCCTTGTCTACCTTCTGCGGACACTCGGGTTAACTTCGGGGCTCTCTCAGAAGTAGACGAACGAGCGGCGGTGTGCGGAGACGGCGGCGTGCGGCGCCTGCGAGGATTTCGCCGCGATCCCGGTTGACAGACGAATCGCGGGCGATAAGATCAAGTCGTTCGATCGTTGCGTTGGTGGTCGGCCGCTCCGGTGGGAGGGCCGACGTACAGGGAACCCGGTGCGATTCCGGGACGGCCCCGCCGCTGTAACCGAGTGTCTGAAGGTTCATCCAGTCTCCTGGCCATTGTCGTGTGAAAGAGGCCGGCCCTGTGGCCGGCAAGGACGACGAGAAGGCCGGATGCGCCGAACTCGGGAGTCAGAAGACCTACCAGCGCGTGACTTGCGGTGACTTGCGTGGGACAAGCGCCGCGAACGAGGGACGTTGCTGTGTATCCCTGGGTACGGGCCGTTGGCGGTCGCTGGGCGCGCCATGCGATGCGGCTGCGTTGCCCCTGAACCGGCGATCACACAGGGAAAGGAGAGTCCGCCAGGATGGAGACTCACGGATACGTTCACGTCTACACCGGCGACGGCAAGGGCAAGACCACGGCCGCCCTGGGGCTAGCCCTTCGCGCCGTGGGCGCCGGTTGGCGAGTCTATTTCGGGCAGTTCGCCAAAGGCATGCCGTACAGCTAATAGGCGTCGCTCCGGCAATTGCGCCGTCAGATGGAGGTCCGACGCTTCGGCCGGTCCCGTTTCATCGAGGGCGATCCGGAGACTGCCGACGTGGATATCGCTCAACGCGGACTGATCGAATGCAAAGCGGCGATGCTCTCCGGAGAGTATCGGATGGTCGTCCTCGATGAGGCCAACGTCGCCGTGGCCTTAAGCCTGCTTTCCGTCGACGACCTTGTGGAATTGATTGCCTGCCGCCCGGAACCCGTCGAACTCGTGCTCACGGGCCGGTGGGCCCATCCCCGCGTTCTCGAACGCGCCGATCTGGTCACGGAGATGCGAGAAGTGAAGCACTACTACCGCCGCGGAATCCTCGCCCGAGTCGGAGTCGAGAAGTAGACGCTGTCCTGCGCCGAGAGCGGCGTTCATCGCGAGGCGGATGAAGCCGATGCCTGCGCGGAAACTCGCAGGCGTTGGCCGCCGGGCAACGCCGTGGCCGCGATGCGCACCATTCCCAGCCCGTCGACGTGGGCTGCGTACTCCGGGCCGCCGGAACTCCACGATTTCGAGCCCTCCGAGCTGTGGATGAACGTGAGTCGCCCGGCGAGGCTGCCGCCTGGCGCCCCGGGCGTCATGCGGATGGCAAACGTATGGACCTTTCCCGCTCGCCCGCTGGCGTAGTAACAGGCGGCTTCGTCGGCACCGATCTCGCGATCGGGAACCTTGTCGTTGGGCTTCAGTTCCACGAACCCCGCGTCCTTCAGCAACCCGACGTCGATCGGTCGCCTGGCCAGAGACTCATCGCCCAGCGATTTTGCCAAGCTTTGGATTCGGCCCGACAACTCGCTGGCATTCGGGACGGCCGACTCCATGGCATGGGCCTTGAGCACGGCGTCGCGGGCCTTGGGCGATTGTTCCATTCGCTGGTAGATGCTGGCCATTGTGAGCCAGCCGTCGGGGTCGCTGGGTCGTCGGGCCTCCAGTCGCCCGAGTACCTGCCGGCATTGGTCCAGCGTCCACGAGTGCTGAAACAGCAAGAGCACGCCGAGCGGCGAATTCTCACTCACGGTCCGATCCACGGCCCCGGCCAATTCTTGATCGGTCATGCGATCGAGATAGTGGACGTAGAGGATCCGGTCGTTCGGCGGCTGGGCTGCGGCTGTTGTCTGGACGGACGGCAACGCGGCATCTTCCCTTTCGGGAAAAACCTGGACAACGACCGACCCTCGCGTCGCGCGCAGATAGGGATTCATCGGCTGCGAGGAGTGCTCCGAGACCTTCCATCCGACCCGTTCCAACGGTCCGCGGATGTTGCCCAGTACCTGGGCAGGTGGTTGGTCCGTCACGATTCTCCAGACGGCATCGCAGTGATTCATCAGCCCGTGCCAAGCAACCACCCGTTCCAGCGGATAGGCGCTCCGGAACGGCAATTCCTGAGGGGCGTTGTAGGCGGGGTAGAAGGCCTCAGGCAGCTTTTCGAGTACGCCATACTTCTCCCGGTCGGCGTCGAACTGCTTGCGCAGGGAGTCGGCGATCTGCTTGGCGCAGTGTTCGGCAACCTGCTTGTACTTGGCTGCCGAGGACGTCAGGCCTGTGGTGGTCGATCGGTGAACGAGCCGGCCCCGCCACGAGAACTCGACCTGTGGCGGGGCAAGTCCGTCATGATAGAAGGAGTTGGAACAGACCAGGCGATTGCCTGCCGCGACAGTCACGTCCGCTTCGAGGGCCTGCCGCCACAAGAGCCCCGACTCTTTGCATTTCTCGAGATCGAGAACGATGCTCACGTCAGGCGCGAGTCCGCCTTCCTCGGGTTCGATGCCCGGAGGGTAGTAGTCGATCTGATCGACGTAGGAAAGACCCTTCAGATTCTCGACCAGGCACTCGCACGTTCGGAGCGCGAACAGATGCTCGGAGCGGCTGAATACCGCCAGCCGCCGACAGGCAAAGCGTGCGCGGTCGCCACGCGATGAGGCGCACGATGAACTCATGCTGTCGTTTGCCAGCAGCGTCCCGGCGTGCGCTTCGAATTGGATGCCCGATTGCCGAGCGGTCTCCGCCGCGCCAAACGCCCCGTCCGGCCCGCGAACCACCTGCACGTGGTCTCGTACGACCCGAGGACTCGGCCCGAACCAAAGCGCTGCCGCGGCCACCAGCGGCGTCAGCAGGACCACCGCGGCCACCAGCAACCACTGCCTTAAACGCGCTGGTTTGCGAGGAACCACGGGGGCATCATTCGAAATGCTCGAACTCATGGCGTATACCTCGTCTTATCGTTTGCGAAATCTCCGTAGGCGTATTCGCGGTTTGGCATGGAGTATTGTACGAGCGACATCCCCGATCTAGCCCACCCCCCAGGCCGGTTCGCGATTCTACGACGATAACCTCAGAGGGGCATTGCGGTTATGTAACGGAATCTCCCAAGAGGGCCGGCTGCCCCACCCGACGTGCACAACCCCGCATATCGCCCTGATTTCCCGGGCCTCCAAAGGTGTGCTATCACCGCATCGGGTGACCGGGCTGGGCATGGAAAGGGCATAGACAATTCCCTGGTTTCTGCGATAATCCGTGCATCTGCGAGCAACCGCGGAGTGATTCTTCGCCGGGTATGTATTGGTTATTTGATCCTGTTCATCGTTGTTGATCCCGCCAAACCCGTTTTTTTCCTGTGAGAGCGCCGATGAGCCGCCAGTCAAGCGTGGATTGTCGCTGAGGTTCCTCACTGGAGAAGCCCACCTGGGTGCGTGTGAACTGGATTGAGGGCTAGCCGCAGAATCAGAGGAGTGCCGTAGTCGGCCCGGCTTCGGAGGAACCGGGCAATGGGCCGAGGCTTTATGACTCGCTTGCGTAGACTGCGAGAGCGTAGCGGATCGTAATGCGCAACCGTAACTGGATTGCGGTTGCCGGTACCTGTCGCGCGGGCAACCTGGATGGGCCGGCCACGCCGGTGTGCCGCCATGAATCGGGCCCCTGCGCGTCAAAGGACGCTGCAAGGAGGTTTAGAATGCTTGGACAACTCCCAACCGAAGAGCCCGTCGAGACGGCACGCTATTTCACCGCGCCTTCCCTCGAAGGGTTCGTGGCCAAGGCTTCCCAAATATCGGGCAAGACGGCGCGGTCCTACGGCAAAGCCGCGGCGTATCGGAGACGCCGCGATTTCATCCGGGCCGTACACATCCTCGGCGGATCCTCGAAGTTCTACCGTCTGGGCGGAAATGATCCCTTGCCGCGCACGGTCCGCCTGCATCTCAGTTGCCCCTATCACACGTGGGTCAAGGTCTTCGGCAGGCCAGAAGCTTTGGAAAAGCACCGCGTCGGCGCGACGCACGCGGCCATTCACATGTGGCGGCACTCGTGCAAGGACGGCCCGGTGACCTGCATCGGACAGATCTCGGAACGCCTGCCGGGAATGCGCTGGGTCGTGGTGACGCGCGTGGGCTTGTACGGATGAACCGAGGGCCGAACGGCTGAATCAGTATTCGCCATTCATTTCTTCTCACGACGCCGCGGCGGGCCTCACTCCGTTCGGTCCGCCCTACGGTCGCTGCGTCTGCGCCGCTGGTTGGGTTCCTGGTTCTGCGGGGCCGTCAGCCGGCGGCGCAACGCCGTGTAGCGGCGGCTGGTGTCTTGGCGGCGCACGGCCAGGCCGAATGCCTTTCTTGTGCCGACGAGCACCACCAGCTTCTTGCCCCGCGTGACCGCCGTGTAGAGCAGGTTGCGCTGGAGCATCACGAAATGCTGCGTGTGCAAGGGCACGATCACGCACGGATACTCCGAACCCTGGCTCTTGTGGATCGAGAGCACGTAGGCCAGCGACAGGGCGTCCAGATCGGTGAAATCGTAGGTCACCGGACGGCCGTCGATCGAGACGATCATCTGCTGCTCTTCCTTGTCGATCTTGGTGATCGTGCCGAGATCGCCGTTGAACACGTCGCGATCGTAGTCGTTTTCGGTCTGGATCACCCGGTCGCCGACGCGGAACGTCCAGCCGAAGCGTTCGAGTTCCGTCTTGCCGCCGGGCGGGTTGAGCGCGGCCTGGAGGATCTCGTTCAGGTTGCGCGACCCGAGCGCCGTGCGGTTCATCGGGCTGAGGACCTGGATGTCTCGCATGGGATCGAAGCGGAACCGGGCCGGAACCCGCTCGCGGACCAGCCGGACGATCAGGTCCTGAATGGCCTCGGGCTCGTCGGACTCGATGAAGTAGAAATCGGTCAGCCCCTCCGGAGCGTCGATTTCCGGCACTTGCCCGCGGTTGATGGCGTGGGCCGCGGCCACGATCCGGCTGCCGGCCGCCTGGCGGAAGATCTCGGTGAGCCGCACCACCGGCACGACCTTCGAGCCGATGATGTCGGCCAACACGGTGCCCGGCCCGACCGACGGCAGTTGATCGACGTCGCCCACCAGCACCACGCACGCCTCGGGCGGCACGGCGCGGAAGAAGTGATCGCCGAGGGCCACGTCGACCATCGAGGTCTCGTCGAGCACGAACAGATCGCCTTTGAGCGGCTCATCCTCGTTGCGATTGAACGTGCCGGTTTCAGGAGAGAACTCCAGAAGGCGGTGGACGGTCTTAGCCGTGCGTCCGGTGGTCTCGGCCAGGCGTTTGGCGGCCCGGCCCGTGGGCGCGGCCAGCACGCAATCGAGCCCCTTGCCGGAGAAGATTTCGAGGATGCTGCGAACCAGCGTGGTCTTGCCCACGCCCGGCCCGCCGGTAATCACCAAGAGCTTGTGCCGGCACGCCTGGCGCACGGCTTCCTTTTGGCCCTCGGCCAATTCGAGCTTGAGGTGCGCGCCGACCCAGGCGATGGCCTTTTCGACGTCGATCCTGGGCAGCGGGTGCTTCCGCGTGGAGAGCAGCCGGCGGATGGCCTGGGCCAGGCCCACTTCGGCCCGGTGCAGGCCGGCCAGGTACAGCCACGGTTCACCGTCGATCGCCTCGCGGACCACCGAGCCCTCTTCGATCGCAAAGGCCACCGCCTCCTCGACCACCTTGGGATCGATCGTGACGGGCTGCGTGGTCTTCTCGATCGCCG
>CAZFKF010000333.1:0-6027 GCA_964518805.1 uncultured Planctomycetaceae bacterium
CTTGCCGAGCCGGCCGTTGCGGATCCACTCGCACGCCTGCCGGCTGCGGGCGATCGAGCGGTACTGGGTGCCCATCTGCACGACGCGCTCGTAGCGCCGGGCAGCCTCGACCATCTTCCGCCCCTCGTCGATCGTGCGGCAAAGCGGTTTCTCGCAGTAGACGTCCTTGCCGGCCTGGCAGGCCATGATGGTGATCGGCGCGTGCCAATGATCGGGCGTGGCGATCAGCACGGCGTCGATGTCGCGGCGGTCCAAGATGCGGCGGAAGTCCTGGTACACGTCGCCCTTGCCGATGCGGTTCTTCGCGGCGGCGGCACGTTGAAGATCGACGTCGCACAGGGCGGCCAGCGTGCAACCGGGGTCGTCGTGGATGCTCAAAAGGCCCTCGCCGCGTCCGCCGCAGCCGATCAGGGCCGCCACCACGCGATCGTTGGCCGGACGAACCGCGTTCCCCAGCGCCGTTTGTCCGGCGACGAACATCGGAACAGCACAACCTGCTGCCGCTTTGCCGAGGAAGTGGCGACGGTCAAGATGATTGCCCTTGGTTGCCATGCGATTCTCCTTCATCAGATTGCAGCGATTGGCCGGTGTCGGAAGCATCGTTTGGGGCCAACAGAGTTCGCCGTGTAGGATAGCGACGCATCGAAACCTGCGTCAATTGTCGGGGAGTGGTTCAGGCGAACGCCAGGTCGGGCTGACGCGCTGAAGGCAGCAATCGATCGGCCAATTGGACAATCCGCCACAGGAGGGGACGGCTTCTGCCGAATTGCTCGACTCTGCCGATTGTTCTGCCGATGACGATCAAAAGGCACAGCGACGAAGGCTTCGTTGGCGCGCCGTGACCTGGGGGGATGGCATGAGCGGCATACGGCGTATAATTCTTATAGCTATATTGGCTATGGCTTTCGGAGGGGTCAGTGGGTGCACTTGCTGCTCGCAGGTGCCGGTGAGTCTGGAATCGATCAACAACTGGTTCCTATATCACGGCCCTGCCTGTCGGAAGTATCCGCATAGCTGTCCGACGTGTCCGTACCTCTGCGGCCAGACATCTGGTTACGCCGAGGCGACGAGCGAGTCGGGGGCCGCCACTCAGAATACGCCTCCCCAAGAGGCCGATGCGAAGCCGTCGGCCGCGAAGCCCAATTGACGGGCCGCACTGGTGGCGTGCCGCGATCCTAAGGACTTGGGTCGACCACCTGTCGCCAACTGCCTGTCTGCGGCACCATCTTCACCGCGGTCGTGTAGCCCTGGGGCGGGTTGGTGTAGAGATTGGCGTCGTACACGATCTCGGCATCCTGGCGAATGCGGACGGCATCGGTGCTTGCCGTGGATTCGCAGAGGATCGCTCCTCGCACCAGTGCGTTCTGCTGGATGTCGAGCGTTCCGGTGACGTGGACCAATCCCTGGATCTCGCTGGGATACTGGTCGAGTCGGTCCGCGTCGTTAGCGCCCTGGTACGGTGCGCCGGGCGGATTGTAATTAGTCGCCTGCGCCGCCTCGGAAAGCGATGTGCTTGCGCTGGTGTATTGCAGCACGAGATTTCCGTTGACGATCAACGCGGGAAAGTCCGTTCGCGCCGGTTGCAGGAGCATCTGGCCGCCGAGGGTGACCTTGTGGCCCGGACAGATAACGACCAGCGTTCCGAAGATGCGACTGTTCGTGATCGTCAGGTCGCCGTTGGTGCGAATGACGTAGACGCCGTCGGCGTTGGTCGTGCCCCACGGATTGTAGCCGGGGCCGAGCACTCCCCGATCGATCGAGGGACCTGGCGTGATCGCCGTGCCCAGGTTGGCATACATCTCGGGAACGGTGGAACTGGGGAACGCCTTGGCCGGGGAGTTCCACGTGACCTTCCCGTTCACGTTGCCCCAATCGGAAATCGTGGACGCCTGGACGTTTCCGGTAATCGTTCCGTCGTTGTTGAGATCGCCGTTGGTCGAGATCGTGTCGAGCCTCACCGTGAGTCGGCGTCCGGCGTCGACGTGGATCTGGCCGCCGGCGTGAAGCGGGAAAGCGAGGGCGGGCAGCGGGGTAGGGTCGGCAACAAGCGTCACTTGGAGCATCTGACGCGCCTGGCCCTTGACTGCGGTGGCCTTGACGATCACCGGATCGTGCGGACGATTGGCGAGGCTGTCGATCGGGTCGGTGACTTCCAGCGTGAGACTGCCGGAGCCTATCGGCTGGTTTGAGGCCCACAGCCCGTTGGTTCGGTTCGATCGCCAGCGCACATCCCGGCTGATCCACGTCCGGCCAAGTTCGACGGCGGAAAGGGCGTAGTCGCGGGCCTCGGCCGTGTCGCCGGCCAGGTGCGTCGCGCGCACCTGGGCTCGAACCGCCAGCAGAGCGCCCATGCCAAGCGTGGCCACGATCAGCGTTGCGGCGAGCACGAGGAGATACGCAGTCCCGCGACGGCGAACCACTGGAAATGCGGAACGGGAAGCGGAGACGGTGGCGTGAGAAATGGGAGCCACCATGCGCAGAACGCCGCAGCAATCCGCGCTACGCCGCATTCCGCATTTCCCGTTGGTCATTTCGAATCCTTCAAGGAGCGTCGCCGCGGATTGCCACCCGCGTGGCAACGACCACGAGGTTGTGCAATACCGTCACGGTGATTCGCTTGACGCCCGTGTCCCATATCTGCGGCTGGTTGAGATCCAAAGGGTCGACCCAGTCGACGGCCACGCTTCGCTGCCAGCCGGCCAGGTCGGGCATGGCTGTGCCGTCGGGCCGCTGCGGCGGCGACTCGCTCCACCCTTGGTAGTCGTCAACATCGTCGTAGCTGGCTTTCGACGTCGAGGATTCCCCAGATTCACGCCCGAAGGAGGACGCGGAGCCGGGAGCCTTGTAGTTCTTGCCGAGGATCTCAACCATGAGCCCGTCGGCCAGCATCTGAGCGGTAGCTCGCTCCGACGCCCGGTACTGCGTGAAGACCGACGCGCCGACCGTGCGCAGCGCGGCGACCAGGAGGACTCCCACCAGAACCGTGGAAATCACGGCTTCGAGGAGGCTGAACCCATCAGGAGTGCGGCGAATGGTCACTGCCCGCGCGCGGCGACAGACATCACCACGACCAAGGCGGCGAGTCGTCGGACGGCGGACTCCGGCCAGAACCGGCGTGTTACCCTCACCCTTCATACGTTCGCTGCTCATCCTCCGCCTCACGGTCCGGCAATCTGCGGTTGGTTTACGACCTGGATCGAGGTTTGCACACGCGACCGGGCGTCGCCTCCGACCCGGAGAGTCGATCGCACCGCGGTGAGCAAGTACTGATAGCTCACGGGGCTCGGCGTGCTCGCGGTTCCATAGACATAGAAGGACAAGGACTGGCTGTACGGGGCGTACCAGTTTGCCCCGCCACTGTTGGAGGCGACGAACTGGCTATTGTCTGGCCACGCAAACAGGCTCTGATACCGCACGTCGCACGACGGCGCTGAACTGGTCCCCGCGAGCACCAGGCAGACGGCGCTTCCAGGCAGCAATCCGGCAGCGTTGGTGAACGAGAAGTCCAGCCACTGGTAGGACGTGGTCAGCATGCTCTCGGGCATCGCGCGTTCTTCGAGAACGTAGTCGCCGGGCATGGTCCCGTTCGCCATCCGAAGCTGAACCCTGGTTGTTGCATCAGCGTATCCGCTTCGCTTGGCGCGGATTCGTACTCGGGTCACTCGCCAGCTCTTCGTGTCGGCGGGCAGCGACGGCTGGAAGTATTGACCGACGAAGGACGAGCCGCTGACGGACGCATCGTCCATGAAGTACGATCCGCCGTAGCTTGCCAGAAGGAGTTCGTCGCCTTCGGAGTACGTTGTCGGCAGGGCCACTTGCCGCTTGTCGAAGGCGAGTTGGAACTCGCGCACGTCTTGAGCCACCACGGCCGCGGTCCCTCCATTGAATTGCCGCAACAACGGGCTGCCCGCCGTGCCAGACCAGTAGTATCGAATCGTTTCAGGCGAACCGTCGCCCGTGCGGTCGGCCACCGTGAAGACCACTTCCGCGGCGTTCGCCGTGGCCATGGAAGTGGCATAGAACAGGTCGCCGGCGAGCGTCTCCGTGGCCCGGCTGGCAGCCAAGGCCGCCGCGCAACCGCTGGCGGCATCGGGCGCGGCCCGGCCCGCGAGCATGACGGCCGATGCCATTCCGGCCAGCAGCATGGCGAGCACGAGCGAGGTGATCACAACCTCCAGAAGCGTGAAGCCGCGGCGGTTCCTGTTCATGGTCATTGGATCGCGGCGATTCCCGTGTTGGCGTCGACCACGACGCTCTTGCTGTAGCGTCCGGAGGCAATCACGATCGTGCCCCCGCTGTCGGGAACGCCATAGCCGTTGTAGGTCAGCGTCGTGCGTCCGCCGAGGCTAACCTCGCTCAGCGCGACCTGGTACGGCGGATCTCCGAGCTGCACGGCGTAGTTGTCCGAAGGCCGGTCGGGATCCAGCATGCCGGCGATCTGATACCCGTTGCCTTGCGGCGGCAACGTGAAGCCTATCGAGACGCTGGTGCTGGCGGCGCGGGCGCGGGCCTGAGCCGTGGCCAGATCGGCAACGATCCGGCGCGCGGCCGAGTCAACGCGAAATCGGTTCCATGCCTCGGCGAACTTCGGCGCCGCGGCCGCCGCGAGAATGCCCAGGATCAGAAGAACGATCACCAACTCGACGGCCGAGAATCCGGGACGAGCCACAGAGCGGGCGCCGGGGAGATCGCGAGAATCGCAGCGGAAACGGAGTTGAACGCGGGACTCGCTGCCTCCCCGTCTCCTCGTCTCCTTGTCTCGATCCGCGTGGTGGCATTTCGTCATCGGGCGTCCCCTTCTGCCACGGCGCGCCGGCGCACGCGCGGCGTCTGAGAGCGGTGGGCGCTCCAAATCGCCTTGATCTCGGCGACGTTCTCCAGCAACACCTTGATGATTCCGGGGTCCCACTGGGTTCCCGCCCCCTCGCGGAGAATCACCTCGACCTTTTCGTGCGGCATTCCACGGCGATACGGCCGGTCGCTGACCATCGCGTCGTACGAATCGGCGACGGCCAGAACCCGAGCGATCCAAGGAATCGCCTGGCCGGCCAGGCCGTCGGGGTATCCGGCCCCATCGTAGCGCTCGTGATGGCAGAGGACTCCCGGGACCAGGTGCTGCAACTGGTCGAGATCCTGTAGAATTGCCCAGCCGCGTTCGGGATGCACCTGGAGCTGCGTCGCTTCCTCATCGGTTAGCGGGCCTGGCTTGCGGAGGATCACGTCGGGGACTCCCAGCTTGCCGAGGTCGTGCAGGAGTCCGGCCAGATACAGTCGTTCGCAATCCTGTTCCGCCAGTCCGAGTCGCATGCCGAGGAACCGCGCCACCAACGCGACGCGCTCGCTGTGGCCGCAGGTGTACGGATCCTTGGCATCGATGGCCGACACCATGGCCCGGACAATGCCGATCAGCAGGGCTTCCCTCTCGCGGAAGAGTTCGACGTTGTGGGCATGGGTCGCCAGCATCGACGCCACGGCGCTCAGAAGGCCAGCCTCGACGCTGCCGAACTCGAAGTGGCTCAGCTCCCAGAGCGGGTTCTCGGATCTGTCGCGATGTTGGTGCAAGTGGTTGATGGCCACAAGCCAACCGAGCGTGCGCGGCCCCTTGGCAACGGCCACCATGAGGAATTTGCGCACGCCGGGGAACTCGCTCGCGTCCGGCGAATCCTCGAAGTGATTGCGGATCAACGGCTGCCCCGTCGCCTCGCGGCCATGCATCTCGATGAATCGACGGCACGTCGCGTCATCGAACCGCACTGGCCCGACCCATATCGCGGACCCGTCGGCGCAGGCGCGATCGGGCTCGGCGCCTTCCTGCTGGGCTGTGACCAGGACGAGCGACTCCGCCTGGACGACGCTCGCCAAGAGCGGCAGCACGCTGCGCGCGACGTGCCAGGTTCCCTGACCGAGTTCCGAGCAGTCGAGGCACTCGGACAAGGTCCGTAGCAGCGCAAGCTCCTCGTAGTCGTTTCCGATCTGGGCGGCGCAGACGTCGAGATCGTCCCGGCACTGTTGCAGTTCGGCTCGAAG
>CAZFKF010000334.1:0-6024 GCA_964518805.1 uncultured Planctomycetaceae bacterium
CCTGTACGACGTCCGAATCCTGTCCACGGCGCTGATCGTGCACCGCCAGATGGGCGGCAACGTGGTCGCCGTGCTCGAGCGATTGTCGCAGGTCATCCGCGAACGGCTGAGCGCCCGGCGCCAGTTGCGGGCCACGACTGCGGCCGGGCGCATGTCGGCCGCATTCGTCGCCCTGGTCACACCGTGCGTGTTCTTGTACTTCGTGTTCTTCCGCCCGGAATACTCGTCCGAGATGCTCCAGTCGACGCTCGGCCAGACGATGCTCGTCACCGCGGCGGTCCTGGAGATCGTGGGAATCGTCTGGTTGGCCCGGCTGCTGCGAACGCCGTACTAGGGGCCGCGCAGCGACCGGGAGGAATTCGCAGGATGAGTCTCCGACTCGTCCTTGAAGACGGACGGGCTGAAATCCCGTTCTGTGCGACATAGGAGACGCCGGCGTGTCGTTGTTCATCCCGATCACGTTCCTCGTGGTGACGATAGGGACCTACCTCCTCCTGATGCTGTTTATCCGCAGCGGGAGGAACCGCGAAGACGAGGTCCTCACGCCACGGGGCCCCCGGCCCATGATCTTCGGCGCCTTGACGCCTGCCCTGGCCGGCATCCTTCCGATCCGCGCCGAGACGCGGGAGCGATACTGGCGGTTCCTGCGTCAGGCAGGGCACTATCACTCGCAGGCCCTGACCGAGTATTTGGCGCTGCGCAACGCGCTGGCCGTGGCCTCGTTGCTGTTGGTCCTGGCCACGGTGGTTGTGGTCACCGAGCCCGGTGAGCCGGCCATGTATCAACTCGCCGGGGCCGGCCTGGTCGTCATCCTGCTGATGTACTCGTTGCCACGGCTCGGCCTGGAGGCCGCCGCCAAGGCCCGGACCCGGCGGATCGAAGAAAGCCTGCCGGACGCCATGGACATGATCACCATGTGCACCTCGGCCGGACTGCCGCTGCAGCATGCCATCTCGCGGATCAGCGAAGAGCTGAAATCCAGCCATCCCGACCTGGCCTTCGAGCTGCGCATCGTGGGACGCCACAGCGAGGCCGGTTCGCTCAGTTCGGCGGTGCAGCGTTTCGCCAAGCGGATCGACATTCCCGAGGTCCATTCGGTCGCGTCGATGGTCTGGCAGGCCGAACAACAAGGCGCCAGCGTGGCCGGTGCGTTTCAGACGTTTTCCGACCAGGTGCGATTGACGCGCCGCCAACGGGCGGAAGAAGCGGGCAACAAGACGGCCTTCAAGATGCTCTTCCCGCTGGTGCTCTGCCTCATGCCCGCCGTGTACCTCGTGCTCGTGGGACCCGCGGTCGTCCAACTGAGGAATTTCTTCCGCGACGCGAAGCAGCCGGGCGGCCCGCTGTCGACGCCGAACATCTCCTCGGCGACCGCGGCTCCGGCCGGCATACCGGGCGCTACGACGGCTCCGCCGCCGGGCGTTCCGGCGCCCGTCGCGCCGTTGCCGCCTGCCCCATAACGCGGGCAGAGCCAGCACGCACTGCGAACGCCAAACGGCGGGAAACAAGAGACGCGTAAAAGGGCGATTGCGATCCCGCTCGCTTCACATCCGCCCGAGGAGTTCCTCCTTCTTCGAGTCGAACTCTTCCTGGGTCAGGATGCCGTCGTCCCTAAGGGCCTTGAGCTTCTTGATCGTATCGGCCGGCATCTCGATCGGCCCCTGCGCGGCGCCTGACGGAGTGCCCACCTGTTCCGGCGAAGTGCGTATCAACGACGCGCGGTACTCGGCATAGACGACCTTGAAGAAGTCGTTCGAGTACGGATTGCGCGGATCGACGCCGAACTGCGTGGCGAATCCTTGCTGGGTCGGCACATGGGTGTAGTGGTACGGCCGGAAGTAGTAGTATCCGTGCATCGGCGGATAGTACGGATAGTGTTGCGGCATGTCGGCCCAGTTGTAGCCGTGCCGCCAGCAACCGCCGGTTCCATCGCAAGGACAGTTGTCCGGACCCGCGGTGCCGTCCATGGGACCGGTCGAGACATAACCGCCATTGCCGCCAGGGACGTTCCCCGCAACAGGGCTCACGGCCGTCGGAGCGCTGTTCGCCCCGATTCCCGCGCTCCGTGGCACGGCACCGTAATTTCCGCTTGCTGCGCCGTTGGGTACATAACCTCCCGACGGTGTATAGGTGTTGCCCGCGGTCGAGTACACCGGTCGCTGCGCCACGGAGTACTGCGGCGTCCGGGAGTATGCGAACGGCTGAGCCATAGCGTACTGCGGTGAGTAATAGGCGGCTGGCTGGGCCGCGTCGGGCGACGTCTGAGGATAGCCGCCTGCTGCCTGCGCCATGGCAAGCTGGACCAAGCCAGCCGCGGCCACCACAGCCGTCCCGATCCTCACCACGAGTAAGCGCAACATGGCTCGCCTCCGTGTCGCCACATGGAATCTCTGAATACCCTTACGATCTGCCACATCGGCTAGTATCGACCCTCTCGGCTTCCTGCATTCACTTCCTATGTCCGATGCATTCGGAATGGGCAGGTGAAACAGGGGACGCTCCACGCTGCTGGATGCGTGCGGCTGGCCGTGCGTTAAGCATGTGTTCAGGCATATCGCACCGCGCTGGATGCGTCGTTCCGAGCCATGTGGTGATCTCCCGTCTTTCGCATTCAATGCATCTTAACGCAGAAATCGGATTCTAACCCCTCCGAAGAATTGCATTAGGCGTATCTCCCTGAAAAACCGTCACAGTCCGAACAACCGGATAGCCGAAACGACTATTAAGGAATGCCCGGTGCTAGCCGCCGTGGCGGTAGCACCGAGTTTGCGATGGCGTTCACCAGAGAACCGACAATCGCGAATTCGCCGAGGCACCGAGGGAGATTGGAGGACGGCGCCTTCGAAGCCGTGGAATGGACGTTCGGCGAGGTGGCGCGCGTCGCCTTCGCCGCTCGGACCACGAAAGAGTCACGAGAGTCGCTTTCGGCTCCGAAGCCGTGCCGGGGAACCATGCCCGTAGGAAACCATATGCATCCAAAGAGAATGGGCCTTCCGTCGAACCGGGTGCGTATGCATCTGGGACTGGCCGCCCTATGCTGGGCCGTGATGCTCTGGCCCGGTGTCGCTGCCGCCCAGAACGACGGTCCGGCGCTCGGTGCTCCTCGTGAGCCGAGCGACGCAGTCAACCAAGCCATGCGGGGCGCACGGTCTCGCGAGAAAGCCTTGATCGCGGAGGTACGCGAGACCGAGCTGAAGTTGGAGATTGAGCCTCGCTTCTCCAAGATCCTCACCACAAAGAAACGCGTGGGCCGGATCTCGATCACCGACCCGCGGATCCTGGAAGTCGTGCAGTTCAGCCCCACGCAGTTCGAGTTGATCGGCCTTTGGGCCGGCGAGACCAGCATGACGTTGTGGTTTGAGGGTCCGGACGGCCAGACGAATGGGGAAATGCTCCGTTACCAAGTCCGCATCGGCGTCAACGAGGCGGGCGAGGACCGCCGCAAGTTGGAGTACGCCGCGCTGGAACGGAGGATCAACGAACTGTTTCCCAACAGCTTTGTCCACCTCTTCGCGGTAGGCAACAAGCTGATCATACGCGGCCAGGCCCGCGACGCCCGCGAGTCGGCCGACATCCTGCAGATGGTCCGAAACGAGTCGCCGGAGTTCGGCGGCGGGGCATACGGCCAAGGTGGATATTACGGTAACGCTGCCGGGTACGGCGGATACGGCGGCTATGGCGGCTATGGCGGATACGGAGGCTATGGCGGGTACGGCGGATACGGAGGCTATGGCGGATACGGCGGCGGCTGGGGCGGATACGGCCCGGGCTCGGCGGGATGGGGCTCGTGGAATCACGGCGGCGGTTGGGGCGGATACGTCGGGGCCAATATCGTCAATATGCTGGACGTGCCCGGCGAACGGCAAGTCCTCTTGAAGGTCCGCGTCGCTGAACTGAGCCGCAGCGCCCTGCGCGAGATCGGCACGAACTTGAAGATGAATTTCGGCGACTTCTCGTTCGCCACCAACTTCGGTCTGAACGGGGCGGTCAGCGCCGTGCTGGACACCAAGGATCTCCAAATCACCATGGAGGCCCTGAGCACCAACGGCTATTCGAAGATCCTCGCCGAGCCGAACCTGGTGACGCTGAGCGGGTTTCCGGCGAATTTCCTGGTGGGCGGCCAGTTCGCCGTGCCGACCGCTGTCGGCGTCCAAGGGGTTGGCGCCGTAACCACGTCGTTCAAGAGCTTCGGCACCCAGTTGACGTTCACCCCCACCGTGCTGGACAAGGATCGCATCCGCTTGCAGGTCCTCCCGTCGTTTAGCACCACGGACGCCGAGACCACGGTCAGCGGCATTCCCGGTCTTCAGATGCGTGCCGTCGAAACGACGGTGGATCTGCGCGAGGGGCAATGGCTGGCCATCGCCGGATTGATCCAGGACCAGCAGGAGGGGACGAAGACGCGCGTCCCGGGCGTGGGAGACATCCCGTATCTGGATACCCTGTTCGGCCGCCGTCACGTGAAACGCGACGAAACGGAATTGCTCGTCCTGGTGAGCCCGGAACTGGTGCACCCGCTGGAAGCCGAGGAAGCGCCCCTGATTCTGCCGGGCATGGAAGTCACCGAGCCCAGCGACTGGGACTTCTATGTGGCGGGCGACTACGAGGGGCGTCCCAATCGCGATTACCGCAGCACGGTGGCGCCGGTCTCGCAACGGACCTCGGGAGCCCGCTGGGACGCCCGTCGCCAGCCGGCGTATCAAGGCGTTGAGGCCCGCTACGTGCAAGGCCCGCACGGCTTCTCGCAGTGACGAGCCGTTCCTTGGAGAGCGAACATGCAACCGCGACTGCAACCGAGAAACACGCTTCTGGCCGCCGTGAGCATCCTGGCAATGATCGCCGCGGGATGCCGGCCCCCGGCGTCGCCGCTGGGGAGCCTCAGCGATCCCGTATGGCAGAACCAGGAGGCCAACGCCGAGCCGTCGGATTTCATTATTCACGAGCACGAGTTCATCGCCGACACCGAATTCCTGAACACCTACGGCGAGGACCATCTGAAGCAGATTGCGGTGCGTCTGGCCACGGGCCAAAACGCCCAGGTCCTGGTCGAGCGGAGCATGAACTCCGCGCGCCCTGAAACCGAACACAAGTATCGCGTCCACCCCAATCCGGAATTGGACATGAAACGCCGCGACGTCGTGGTCCGCTCGCTGCTGGCGATGAAGATTCCCGACGCCGAATCGCGGACCGTGATCTCGCCCGACCTCGCGTCCCAGTACCGGGCCGCAGAGACCGCCACGACCGACTACAGCGACATGGGCGGTGGGTACGGCGGGTATGGCGGCTACGGCGGCGGGTTCGGCGCTTTCAGCGGAATGGGCGCTTTTGGCGGCGGCGTCGGCGGATTCGCCTCGGATGCGGGCTCCGGCGGCCGCGGTGGCAACGTCAACGGTGGAGGCACCGTGCTGGGCAGCCGCAGTTCCGGCTATCAGCGATAACGATCGGGCGAACGACCTCTCTCAGGCCCGCAACGCCTGAGAGACCACGGAGTTCTCCTTGCGCAAGTCTCTTCGCGACGGGGCACGAAACCGACATGACTCATCCCAGGCTCCTGTTTTCCGCGCTGTTGTGCGTGGGTGGTTCGCTGTTGGCGTCGGGCTGTTCCCAGGGGCCATGGGGGTGGGGCAAATCGTCCGATAAGGACGCCGCGGCCAACGCCGAGTCGCTCCCCGGGGGCACGCTGGACCCGATCGCGTCGCACAGCAAGCCCGACGACAAGATGCCTAAGAACCCGCTGGCCTTGGCGCGCCTTAGCGAGCGTCGCAACCAGCCGGCTCAGGCCGAGCGGATGTACCAGGAGATCATCAAAAAGTCGCCCAAGGACCCGGCGGCATACCACCGCCTCGCCGTCCTCTATGCCAAACAAGGGAAGATGAAGCAGGCGGAAGAGAACTTCAACCGGGCCCTGGCGCTGAAGGCCGACGAACCCGAAATACTGAGCGACGCCGGCTACTTCTACTACCTGACCGGCCGGCCGCAGCAGGCCGAGCAGCATCTGCGGCGCGCGTTGGAACTCTCGCCAGG
>CAZFKF010000335.1:0-6024 GCA_964518805.1 uncultured Planctomycetaceae bacterium
ATGATCGTGCGCGCGTGGCGGCTGAAGCGATATTCCAGGAATTCGGGGATCGTGTAGATCCCTGCCCGGAGAAACGCCGGGAGGAAAAAGAAGGCGACGAAAATCAGCGTGATCGCCGCCATCCACTCGTAGCTGGCCACGGCCAGGCCCACGTGCCGGGCCGCCTGCCCCGACATCCCCACGAACTGCTCCGTCGAGATGTTGGCGGCGATGAGCGAGAATCCGATCAGCCACCACGACAGGCCGCGACCGGCCAGGAAGTAGCCCTCGCTGTCCGTTTCGTTGCGGCTCATGAGAATTCCCACTGCCACCACGGCCGCAAGGAAGGCCACGAACACCAATACGTCCAGCGCGATCAGCATTGGTTCTCTCTCGCAAAAACCATTCGGTCCAGGGACGCAGAAGACGGCCCGCGACGAGTCTCTTCGGCGGGCCAAGCCGCTCGGCACGGCGAGCCTCTATGTTACACTTCCACAATGGCTTTGACCACACCGTCGCCGTAGACGGCGTTTAGGGCGAAGGCCTCGGCCGCCCGAACCAGAGGAAAACGATGGGTGACCATGGGCGGCAGAGCGACCCTCGGCGCGGACCTTTCGATCGCCTCCGAAGCATCCCCCCCCACAACCAGGCGGATTGCCCGGGGATAGGTGTGTTTCATCCGCCGCACCATGACGACGGTGAGCCCTTTTCGCCGGGCCGTGGAGTGTTTGAGCGAAAGCCGGTCGTCGTCCGGGATTCCGGCCACGACCAGCCGGCCGCCGTGGACGAGCATCTCCGCCGCCTGATCCACCGATCCGTCACACCAGGCGGCCTCGATGGCCACATCCACCGGCCTTCCGCCGGTGGCCTGCCGCACCGTGGCAACGGAATCCACCTGATCGCAGCGCCAGGTGGCGGTGGCGCCAAGGCGTTCGGCCAGCGCCAGGCGCCAGGGGAACTTGTCGGCGACGTAGATCGCGTCGGCCCCTGCCAGACGCACGAGTTGAAGAATGCACAACCCGATCGGTCCGGCCCCGAGGATCGCCACGCGGTGGCCCACTCGGATCTTGGCCAGATCGACCGCGTGGATGGCCACGCCCAGCGGCTCCAAGAGAACCGCTGTGGCGTCGTCCACTGTATCGGGGATCGGGAAGCACGATCGGGCCGGCATGTGCATCCACTGGCACAACGCCCCTTGATCGGGCCAAAGGCCACAGAAATGCAGGTCCAGGCACAAGTTCGGATGCCCCCGTTCGCACAACTCGCACCGGCCGCACGGCTGGGCCGGATCGACCGCGACCCGAGTACCGGGCTCCAGCGGCTGGAACTCGCCGTCCAATCCGCCCTCGCCGACCTCCTCGACTACCGCCGCGAACTCATGGCCGAGAACCAGCGGCCCTTCGATCCGGGTATCGCCGATCCGGGCATGCCGGTACGTGTGCAGATCGCTCCCGCAAATCCCCACGGCCTTCACGCGCAACAGCACTTGTCCCGGTCCGGGCGGCCCCGGCTTGGGCAGTCTCTCGATCCGAACATCCGCCGGCCCATGCAGCCTTGCGGCAAGCATCTCATGCAAATCGCTCACAGTTCACTCCCGCAAAACTCCCGTAGGTCATGCTTCAGCACATCCGAAGCGCCTGCGGCCCAACCGGGCGAGCGCGAGCCGAACGGAGCGAAACGCCGCCCGCCAATTCCCCACGCGCATTTCGGCGGGCCGCCGCGGCGGTCAACCGCTCGACCATCAGGCGCGCGTACCGCGGCGAGTCCTTGGCAATGAACCGGTAGATCTCCTCCAGATCGGCTAGGGCGGGCTCTGCCCAGATGACAGAAACCATTCTCGGCTCCGCTCGACGACTTGCTGGTGTGTGAGCGTCTTTCCTTGATGGATTGCCAATTCCGCCTTCTCGATCTTCGCTCGAAGATAGAGATCGTACATGAGATCCTCAGGGTCGACCTCTTCGGGAAGGCGTTCCGCCATTGCCAGGAGTTCCTGCTTCTTCACGGTCGCCTCCTCAACAATCGGACGAACGCGCTCAAGGTAGTGTACCGGCAGTTGCGGCCGCCGGGTAGTATCCCGCGTAGGCTTGGCACGTCTTCGCTTCACCACGGGCTATGCTGAAGCATAACCTACGGCTACTACCCTTGGTTCCCATCGCTCAAAACGGCAACCGCGGCGTGTACAGGCCCGGCGTTTCCTGCGTCGCGTGGTACATCTTCATTCCCAGGTAGTTGCCCAGGGCTTCCCAGAGGGCATTGCCGACGTGCGTCTGCGTAATCGCCACGTGGTGCGGGAAATGGTTCAACAGGACGTCGCGGTAGAGCCGCTGGAGGTTTGGGATGCGGCACCAGCCGTAGCCGCCGAAGGTCTCGGCCCGGTTGGCTTCGATTGCGCCTTGGGCCACGACGGCCTTCCACCGGCCATCGGCGTCCTGCGTGACGCGGCAGAGCGTCAGCGGCGACGGGGCGGCCACCAGGTGCACGGTGCCGTAAGCCTTCTCGGGCGGGGCGCCGCCGCAGGCCGCAATGATGTCGTGGATGCCGAGCCTTGCCCGGCCGGCCGCGAACGAGGCCGGAAACACGCCGCAGTGCCAGACGTTGGCCAGGTCTTCGTCTTCGTTGTGCAGGTTGTTCCAATCGGCCAGCGCGGCAGCCCTGCCGCTGGCCAGCCGGCAGGCGTGCATCGACATCGCGCCCAGTATGTCCGCCTCGCAGGCAGCGGGGAAGCCGTCGTCGCCGAGCCGGGCCATGGTCGAGCAACTGCACACGCCATAGTTGTTCTGGATCGACGTCCAGCACTGCACGGCCAGGGCGTCCAGGTCGTTCTCCGAGCGCCAGCGGCGCAAGAACAATTCCAGCTTCGCAGTGCGGACCAGGCTGGCCTGCGGCATGGTCGACGTGTCAGCATACGCATGGATCGACTGGAGCACCCGGGCCACTTCGGGGTCCGAATCGCTGATCGCGCTGGCGCCGGCGATTGCCTCCGATAGATCGAGCACCACCGTGGTCGCCCCCAATCGCTGGAGTTGCTTCTCGTCGAAGCGACAGGTCCAGAAGGCGTCGGGCCGGGCGCCAACCTGGCCGTAGCGGGCGTTCTTGACCCCGGTCACCACCCGGCAGACGCGGCTGAACCAGTCCAGATCGGCGGCGAACGACGCATCGGACGGAAAGCAAATCGGACGCGAGGCCACCGAGTAGCGCACGCCGATCTGCCGCAGCTCGACGGCGATCGACAACAGCCCACAGAACGAATCTCGACGCTGTGTCTGCTTGGTCAGCACCTCTTCCTCTTGGCAGCCGAAGATCATCACCGGCACGTCGAGCCGCGTCTGGCGGACCACGTGGGCCACGGGCTGCTCTTCGCCAAAATTGACTGCCCCGACCACGATTCCTTGCACCCCGTTGGTGCGGAACAACTCGGCGCACGCGTCGGCCTCTTTGCGCGTCTCGACGCAGCCGACCTTCGTTTGCTCGGGGCTGGGAACGACCACGTCGATGCCGGCCTGACGCATCGCCTCGATCGTGGCATTTCGCATCTTGAAGGCCAACTCGTCGCTGAACGAACCCCGATTGGCAGGAACAAAACCGAGCCGAATCCTATCGTCTTCAAAAGGCATGGGAGGAACTCCGTAAGGGCCTGCGATTGTCATCCAGAAGCTGCCGTGATGGCAACTATCCAAGAGCAGATGCCGGAAACGCGGCACCGTTCATCGGCGGCGTCTTCTGTGAGGGGCGCATGGTGAATTCCAGCGTATCAGGTTTGACTGTGTGACGGAATGCGCATCCTTCTTCGAGGGGGCCGTCGTGATTCGTGACGTTGAGCCACAACCGGTTGTCCAAGTCCGGCTCGCATTGCCCGACAGGCACACAGTAATCCTTGGGCTACCGGAAGCCTCTGTGGACTGCCAGCCTCAGACATCGTTGAACCCCTCACAGAGGGTTCGGAGTTCAGGGTTCGGAACGGCGGGCAAGCGATTCCATCGAGATTGTGGCCCGTGAACCCCGAACCCTTTGCCTTTGGCTGCGTCGACGCCGCAATGGGGAACAGCGGGCACGTTGATAACGGGCTGGGAGGGCAGTAGAATAGCGATCCACCCCGAATCGACCCCCAGGACGGACGGCGATGACCCAACTTCCCAATCTCGTTGTGGCCCAAAGTGGTGGTCCCACACCCGTCATTAACAACAGCCTCCGCGGGATCATCGAGGCGGCGCGTGAGTCGGGCAAGTTTGGCAAGGTGTACGGTGCCCGGCACGGCATTGAGGGCGTTCTCCGCGAGGAGCTGTTGGACCTCACATCGCAGGACCCGGACGAAATCGCCTTGCTGCGATACACTCCGGTGGCCGGTTCGATCGGCACCTGCCGCTACAAACTGAAGGCCTCGCAGAACGAGGACTTCGAGCGGGTCATCGAAGTGTTTCGCGCCCAGAGCATCGGCTGCTTCCTCTATATTGGGGGAAACGATTCGATGGACACCGCCCACCGCGTCGCCGAGATGGCGCGAGACAGGGGCCTCGACCTGGTGGCAGTTGGCGTGCCGAAGACGATCGACAACGACGTCGGCGACAGCCGCTTTCAGTTGATCGATCACACGCCCGGCTATGGGTCCGTGGCCAAGTACTGGAGCCACGAAGTTCAGTATGCCAACGAAGAGAACCAGGGATCTTGTCCGGCCGATCCGGTACTGGTGTTGCAGGCCATGGGCCGGAAGATCGGCTACATTCCCGCGGCCGCGCGCCTGGCCGACCCGCACCGCGAGATGCCGCTGCAAATCTATCTGGCCGAACGGCCCTGCTCGCTGGAGCAATTGGCCGACCAGGTCAACGACCAGATTCGCCGCTGCGGACGCTGTGTGGTGGTGATTAGCGAAGGGTTCGACGTGGGCGAGGTGGGCAAGGTCAAGGACTCCTTCGGGCACACGCTGTTTGGGTCGGGGCAGACCACCGTGGCCCAGGTCGTGGTCAATCACTTGAATCGCGTGGGGTTGGCGGCCAAGGGAGCGGCACGGGCCAATGTCTCGGGAACGTTCCAGCGCGGCTCGATGGCCTACGCCTCAACCGTGGACCTGGACGAAGCCTATAAGGTGGGCCAGAAGGCGGTCGAACTGGCCGCCGCAGGGCAGAGCGGCTTCATGGCCACCATTTTGCGGCAGCCGGGCCCGATCTACAGCGTCCGCTACGACAAGGTGCCGCTGGTCGAGGTGGCCAACAGCGAGCGGACGTTCCCGGCCGAGTGGATCGCCCCCAGCGGCGTCGACGTAACGGACGATTTCCTGCGCTACGCCAAACCGCTCGTGGGCGACGGCATGCTCACGCTTCCCATGCTCGACGGCCGCCAACGGCTCACGCGTTTCAGACCCCTCTACGCCGAGCAGAAATTGCCAAAGTACGTGCCGCAGGCAGATCGGGGAAAGGGATAAGAGTGAGGGCCACGCTTCAGACCCGTGGGTTACGCTTCAGCATGACAGAACCCGTAGGGTATGCTTCAGCATAACAGGATCGCCAAGAGGGTTATGCTGAAGCATAACCTACCCGAGGGCACAGCCTCTTTGCCGGCACAAGAGCGAATGGGGATTGAAGAGCAACAGCGTTGAAGGACCAACCATGATTGACTTCCAACGACGACACGACTACCTGGTGGGGATCGATTCCGACGGGTGCGCTTTTGACACCATGGAGTTGAAGCACAAGGAGTGCTTCATCCCGAACACAATCAATTACTATGAACTCCAGGGCGTCAGCAAGTACGCGCGCGAGGCTGCCGAGTTCGTCAACCTGTATTCGAAGAGTCGGGGAATCAATCGGTTTCCGGCCCTGATCGAGACGCTCGAGTGGCTGCTTCTGCGCCCGGAGGTGAAGGCCCGGGGAGTCAAGATTTGCATCCCCCAAGGGTTGGTCGCGTGGATCAAGCGGGAGAGCAAGCTCGGCAATCCAGCCTTGAAAAAGGCGGTGGAAGCAACCGGCGATGCCGACCTGAAGCAGGCCCTGGCCTGGTCCGAGGCGGTGAACAAGTCCGTCGAAGGAATGGTCCGCGGCGTGCCGCCGTTTC
>CAZFKF010000336.1:0-5990 GCA_964518805.1 uncultured Planctomycetaceae bacterium
TGTACAACAAACCCGCGTCCGATGGAATGTCTCATTCACCGCCGTGCGGGGTATAGTTTGCCGAGTCCCGCGGCCGTGTCAACCTGGACCAAGTGCCCCCATGCTTTTGGGCCGGCGGTACCAGCAACAGTACCAACCGGCCAGCCACGACAGCCGATCCATGACAATACCCGTGTCCAATACCATATTGTCAGAAGCCCACGTTTTCCCGTGCGAAACCGTAAGGTGACGCTCGGCAACAGGCGATGGGAGAACACTCAGGGACGCGCGGAATGGCTTTTGGTTCCCTCGTTCCAGGTTCGAGTCCTGGCCGGGTAGCTTCAGAGAGGCTTCTCAAGAAATGAAATAAGCCGTTGCATCGCAACGGCTTATTGTGCAAGTGGAGGATAGCGGGCTCGAACCGCTGACCTTCTGAATGCCATTCAGACGCTCTCCCAGCTGAGCTAATCCCCCTTCTCTTGAAGAATGCGACTACCGGGGAGGCCCCTTGCTGCTTCCCCCCCGCGATCATGTTACTGTATCGGACCGGTTGCTCCTCGTCAAGCGGCGTTGAAGCAACCGCCATGTCGCGGGTGCAATGCGGTTTGTTTCGGCAGGTATCCTCGCGTGGGTTCGAGAATTCCGCCCTTTACACTGCTTCCCACTCTCGGTATCTTCCCGTGGCCATTGTCTCGAACCGGACACCCAAAGGACGGAGGTCGCCCAATGGGCTCAACAGTCTCCCGCAGCGTTCTCGGCCTGATGGCAATCGCGGCAACGTGCACTTCGCCTGGCGCAGCGCGAGCTGGCGACGACGGCTTCCGCGTGGAAAGCAAGGTGTATGTCGGCAACGAGAAAGAGCCGAAATCGGAGAACACCACGATCTTCTGCAAGGGGATCATCTACGACTACCTCCGCAGCCCATCTGAGACAATCGTGCTCGATGTGGCCCGCGGTCGCTTCATCCTCCTCGACCCGAACCGCCGGATGCGAACGGAGTTGAGCACTCAAGAAGTGTCCGCCCTGACCGAAAACCTCCGACAGTGGGCCTCGACCCAAACCGACGCACTGACGAAATTCCTGGCAGCCCCCAATTTCGAGGAACGGTTTGACGAGCGAACCGGCGACGTGCTCTTGCAAAGCCCTTGGATAACCTACCGCGTGAGCACCATCGAGCCGGAGAATGGGGCCTTCGTTCAGCAATATCGTGAGTTCTGCGATTGGTATGCCCGACTCAATGCTCGGTTGACGCCGGGCTACAAGCTGGTTTTCGCGCGTCTGTCGTTGGATGAGGCGATCGAGAAACGTCACCAACTGCCCCGAGAAATCACACTCACGGCACAGTCGCGACGGGGGTTTGGCTCGCAGAAGACGGTTATCCGCAGCGAGCACCAGTTCGTGTACCACCTCGTCGAGTCGGACCGCGACCGTGTCGCTCAGACCAGCGAGTACATGGCCATCTTCAAGCCGGTGGACTTCACGGAGTATTCGAAGCGGCCGGAGCCCTAAAGGCAGACTCTGGCACCGTGCGGGCCGGGGGAGTATTATCTGGGCAGGAATCGAGCCCTTCCCGCTTCGCTGGCCCCCAAGGAGTCCGCAGTCATGCTTCGTCATTGCCTCTCTCTCGTCGTGGCGTCTCTGCCAGGACTCGTGGGGTTTTCCCAGTTCGTCTCGCCGGCCCGGGCAGAAGTGACCGCGAAGTCCGGCCCGCGCGGAGTGGCGATTCAAATCGACGGAAACCCCTTCACCGAATACCTGACCCGCAGCGGGGCCAAGCCCATTCTCTGGCCCGTGCTCGGGCCGACAGGTCAAGCCATGACGCGGGCCTATCCCATGGCCCAGAATCCGGGCGAGAAGAAGGATCACATCCATCAGCGTTCCCTATGGTTCACCCATGGCGATGTGAACGGAGTGAGCTTCTGGGATGAGAACGCGAAGCACGGGACGATCGTCCATCGCCGGTTCGTCGCGATCGAAGGCGGCAGCGAGGCGTCGCTGACTACGGAGAACGACTGGATTGGCCCGGACAACAAGCAAATCTTGGCCGACGAGCGACGGCTGAAGTTCGGCGTTGAACAGGACGTGCGGTGGATCGATTTCGACATCACGCTCAAGGCAGCCTACGGCCCAGTAGGTTTGGCGACACCAAGGAAGGGACATTCGGCCTGCGCGTGGCCGAATCGATGACGGTGGATGCCAAGAAAGGCGGCCGGATCGTCAATGACCGAGGGCAGACGGACTCTGCGGCGTGGGGACGAAAGGCGGCCTGGGTCGACTACCACGGGCCCGTGGGCGGCGAGACGGTAGGTATTGCCGTGATGAACCACCCGAGCAGCTTCCGGTTTCCCACGTTCTGGCACGTGCGGACCTACGGACTGTTTGCCGCAAATCCGTTTGGGAGGCGCGAGTTCCCGGATGGGGACAAGAAGGACGGTAGCGTCACGCTAGCAAAGGGCCAGGCAATCACTCTCCGCTACCGCGTATGGCTCCATCGAGGGGATGAGAAGGAAGGGCAAGTCGCGGACAGCTATGAGCGCTATTCCAAGCTACCGTAATCGGCCAGCCAAATTGCGCTTTCTGCGTTGCCAAGCGACTCGGCCTAGTGGTCTGTCCTTTTCGACTCTACCAGTTGGGTGCCACGGTTGGCTTGCCCAACAGTGCTTCCAGCACTGTTGGGCAAGCCAACCGTGGCACCCGTAAACTCAATTTGGACGGACCACGAGCACCGTTCTGTGCTGTTGGCCTATTGTCTCACCCGACTTGTGGTCGGTCGGAGGGGCTGCTCGACGAGAGTCGGCGTTCTGAACCCCAGTGGCTTGGCGTGCAGGCCCTGCCGAGGGAATACCCTTCCCGTCGGCGGACTCGTCGCGAATTTTTTTACTGAGCGACGCAGATGGTGTCTTTTTTGGGGCAATCTCGGGCAAGGCACATTGCCTAGTTTGCCGATAGCTTCATTTATTGGCATTCACCCTAGTTTCTCTATGTTACGCAGAGACCAGACACCCCTCCGTCTCTGTGTCACTCTTGGAGAGATCACCCCAAATGTTGACTCGTTTCCAACAGATTAGCGACTTGGATGAACTGCGCGAATTCGTCAACGTAACCCTTTGCGATTACTATCAGCTTCAGATCGATGCCTTTCACCTCACCGAGCATGTCTTGCGGCGAGGAGGGAAACCTTGCGGGATCTACTACTGTCTCCATGGTCCCAGGGCCGTGAAATTCACGGCGATCTGGGAAATTGACCGCAATCAGGTTCTCTTCTACAGCGCGTCCGGGGAACGGTTCCTCAAGACGCAACTCACCGGTCCGGTGGCGTTCGAGAAAGTGGCAGCAGCATAGCCAGCGATTTCAAGCGGTTTGCCTATTGCGATTGCGGCTTGACACGGAGGTTGAGTCATGCTCGTCTTGTCTAGGCGTGAGAACGAACGGATCCGATTGGGGGATTCGATCGTCGTTACCGTGGTCCGCTTGGCGGGCGATCGCGTGCGTTTGGGCATCGAAGCCCCCGCAGACATACTCGTCTTGCGGGACGAGCTGGAGCCACAGCGACACCCGTCCGCTCCGCCACCTAGCCCACCACCCAGTTGATTTCTCGGCGAGTGCGTCCCCCTCGCCGAGAAATCAAGGCGTGCGAACACTGAGCGAAATGAACAGCTCGTGGAAGACACAGATTGAGAAGAGAAGGGGAGAATAGGAAAGAACTGAGGGCTGCCCTGATCCGCCGCTTGTTGCGGCATGAATTCAATACTTCTTTCCTCTTTTTCCCCTTCTCTCTCTTCTTGCACTCGCTTCCGAAATCTCCGGAGGGCGCATTCACCTCCCGGACGCGATCACGGGACGTGCGCTCAGCGCATACGCCTAGCGCGAAGCCGTCTGGTGGCTGGGCAACAGACGGGCGCGCGTAGCGCCATTCCAGGCCCTTGGGGAGGGAACCGCTAGCCAAGAGATGGCTGCGGGCGATGGCGGCTGGAAGGCCTGCCTGCTAGTCGCGGGGGCGCACGGCGCCGGTGAGGCCGCTGTAATCGCAACGGTCGTCAGGATGCCACAACGGCATGCCCTTGCGAATGCGCTCCGCCAGCACGTCGATCTTCGCACGAGATCCCGCCGGTGCGTCCGTGGCGGAAAACTCGGTGGTAGCCGCGGGCACGAAATCCTCGTCGTGCCCGCATTCCAGGATTGCTTCAAAGACATTCCTCATGATAGGGGTCTCCTAAAAAAAGGGGTGTCAACTACAAGGCCCGTCGGGGCCAGAGGTTAGGAGCATGTCCAAGACGCCGCAAATGCGCTTGTGTTAGCGCCATGCGACTTTAGACACGGAATTCAAATGAGTAGTTCACCAGGCGGGAACACTGTCAAGACCATAAACGTGCAATTGTATCAGAAATTCCCCGCCTGTCAAGGGGATTGCGCCGGCCGAACATGGTTCACCATCCCCCCAAAAGAAGACGGCAAGACCGCTGCGGCTCGATCGCCCATCTTACGACTTGTCGCTCGCGTTGCTTTCGCCTTTCGGCTCGGAAGGGTGCTTCTTCTCGTACTGCTCATACAAGACGGAGGGGCATACTTCCTCAGTCCCGCATTCGACGCACATGATGCGTACGAGATCGGAACTGCTGAGCCGAAGCTGCTGGTTCTGACATAGCTCGTACAAGGCTTTGAGATGCTTGCAGGCCATCGGAAGATTCCTTTCAGAAGTCTACGCGGCGGACGTCGACCGAGTTCGATATCGGTCTATCCTACCACTGGGCAGTACGCGCAAGATCGTCGATCCAGCATTCTACCAACGTGGCGGGGTAGACATTTCGATCCACTTGGTCGGCTGCCTCCAGGCAGCGTTCGATGCAACGAACGGCCCCCTGGACGCCGCTTCGCCAATGCCCGGCTGCCTCGTCGGCACCAGGCGCGCGGATGCCGCGAATGGATCGTGCTTGGGTTGGCGCTAAGCTCAATGAGCGAAGAAGTTGCTCAAAAAACTCGGTTGCCGCAGCAATCGCCTGGCGCAGACGCTCTCGCCTCGCGGGCGCCTCACGTCCCGCCTGTTCCACGAATCTCATGATTTCCGTTGACAACCCGAGGCAATTCATGGGTGGCCGGGACAAGTGCCGGAAGATCGCGTCGCGCACGCCTTGGAGCGCCGCGTCCGCCAGTTCCGCGGCCCGTTGGACACTCCCGCCGCTTTGGGCTGCCAGCCGTGCCGCCTCATCAGCGTCTTGGGTCACCCCCTGCGACAAGAGAATTTCCGCGGTCTCTGAGACGCTCAGCGGCTGGAAGCGAATAGGCTGGCATCGCGACCGGATGGTAGGCAACTGTTTGGCTGGAGTGGTGCCGATGAGGATCAGCACGGATCTTGGCGGGGGTTCCTCCAAGGTTTTGAGTAGGCAGTTCGCCCCCTCGGCGTTGAGGAAGTCGGCGTCGTCGATGATCGCGACTTTCCTGCCCCCCATAAAGGGCTTCAGCGATAGTCGAGGGCAGAGTCCCGCCCGACCGCGATGCTCCTTGTCCCCGATAAGCAACTCAAGCGGCAAGAAAGACTTGTCCTCCGGCTTCTTCACGTATTCCAGGTCGGGGTGCGTGAGGCTGCCGACTTGGAGGCAGGCGGGGCACGCGCCGCAAGGGTCCATGGCTTCCTCAGGGCGACTGCTACAGAGCAGACTCCGGGCCAGTTCGAGCGCAAAACGACGTTTCCCAATACCTTCCGGGCCGACAAACAGGAAGCTGCTCGCCAGCCGCCCACGCTCCAGAGCAACGCGGAAGCGAGCGACCACGTCATCGTGCCCCAAAATGCCGCACCAACTCATGGTGTTGCCACCTGTCTGGCCCGACCGAGCATTTCCGTCAGGTGCACGTGGACGCACTGGGTGAGCGCGTCCGGATCGTATCCACCCTCTAAAACGCTGACCAACCGGCCATTTGCGTGCGCTTCGGCACAGTCGAGCACCACGCGCGTGAGGGGCGAGAAATCCTCGGTTTCCAGACCGAGATTGCCAACCGGGTCCCGCCAATGGGTG
>CAZFKF010000337.1:0-5977 GCA_964518805.1 uncultured Planctomycetaceae bacterium
CATTTCGCCTTCTCGTCGTAGAACAACCCGGGCCGCTGGTCGTCCCCGCCCTCCAACCCGGACCACGTGGGTGCCGCATCGCCGATCTTCAGCTTCGGTGCAGAACGGGCCGGGGCAACCAGAAGGGCCAACGTCACGACTACGGCCGAAGCCGCGAATACGATCGAAAGCCTCGATTTCGGAACCATCGGGCGACCTCCTCATCGGGAAGTGGTTAACCAGGATTTGCCTGAATCGCACGCATCATCAGTCATCGTAGCCAGCCAGGCAAGTCCACACCCAGGCAGTCGTATCGATTGGCGAACTTGGGTGAGACTGCCGTCACTGGAGACGTGAGCGAAGATCCCCCAATGAAGCGGGTTCGGCCTGAGATTTCTGAGTTCCGCAGGCGAGACTCGATGGTAATTCCTCGAGCACTTTGCAATACTGAAGGCCGTTGGCGGGCATATCGTCGATCGTCGGTCTGGTCTAGGAGGTGTGGCTGTGGCTCGGATCATTCGAAGCGATCGCGCGTTGGACACGGCCGGACAGTGGGCCTGTCGGAATAGTCGAAGAGCGGGATTTGATCTCACCCAATTAGTTGGCTTAAGACCTGGGCGAAGCAGGGCGTTCCGCCTTGCCTGGCTTCCGATTCTCGCGCTGGCCTCGGCGTGGCTCCTGTGGTGCGCAGGAGACACTCCGGCACAAGCCCCTCCCTCAAGTCCATCACCCCCTTCAGCCGGTCCCTCCGGTCCGCCGAGCGGCATGCCGAAGATGCCAGGCCCGCCGTCTGGTATGCCGGGGATGGGAACCGGCATGCCTTACGGGCCGCCAGGCATGGGGCAACCACAAGCCGCGCCGCAGTCGAACCTGCCTGCCGACGTCACCGCTTGGAAGAAAGGCGACTACTACCAGGCGCGACGCGATGGCGACCCAAAACTGAAGGACGCGGTCAAACATCTTGGCAAACGCTACTCGCTCGCCAGCACCAAGAACGCCAAAGTGGCTGATCAGGCGGCGACTCTCTTGGTGCGACTGCTGTCCGGTGACCTGCCGAAGCCCGCCGATGACGCTGCAGGCGAAGGCACGTCGAATAGCAGCCCAGCGTCTGCCATGGGCCCGCCGGGTGGGCCTCCCTCATCGGGACCTCCGGGAATGTCGCGTCCCAGTGGGCCGCCCTCGGGAATGCCGATGGGGCCGCCGTCCGGCATGCCGATGGGGCCGCCCTCGGGAATGCCGATGGGGCCGCCGGGTGGAGGATATCCGGGTATGCCGGGCGGTGGCGCACGGGCCGACCAGCTCAAACCGTTGGACGCCGATACGATCAAGCTCATCGTTGCCGCGTTGTCGGTTAATGGCGGCACAGTAGCAAAGAAGGCATTGGACGAAGTCCTTCGGGGAACGCTGAAGAACGACAACGATCCGGTAGCCACCCAGTCCATGCTCGAGAGCCTGGTCCGCTATCGTGCTGGCGAAGCCGAAGAGATTCTTCTGGCGGCCATCGTCACTCCCGAGTCGCTCCGGCCAGCGCCCAAGGAGGCAAAGCCCTCCGCGACCGGCGCTCCGATGGGGCCTCCGGGAATGGGCATGCCGCCCGGCGGCCCTTCGATGCCCATGCCTGCGCCGGGGATGCCTGCGCCGGGGATGCCTGCGCCGGGGATGCCTGCGCCGGGGATGTCGTCGGGCTATCCGATGCCCTCTCCCAGCATGAGCAGCGGATATCCGGGCATGGGCGGCTACATGGGGATGGGAATGGGTGGCTCCCAGGCGAAGGTCACTGCGGCCCAATTGCAGTCGATGGCCCTGGTCGTGGCGGCGCCCATGGCCACTGAGAAGTTCCGAATTCAATTGGCCAACGCTCTGACCGAGAAGAAGACCGACGATCCCTACCGTGGACCGCTGGCCCAATTCCTGTTGCAACCCAACCCCGAGAACCTAGCTGCCCAGTTCATCTTGCTCAAAGGAACCGCGATCGACGCGGCAGCCAAAGCGATTATTTACAGCTACCTGACGACCTACAGTTCGCAGGCCCTCTGCGTCATTCTTGGTATCCCGTCGCCAGCGCTCAAAGAAACAATCGCTCAGGGACGAGCCGCGGGCCCAGCCGCCGGGTATCCGCCAACAGGCCCAGGTATGCCTATGAGCGGGTATCCGGGCCCCAGTTCGACTTCCGGAATGCCGCCGTCGGGTGCCACTCCCTATCCTGGAATGCCGCCGCCAGGAGGCGGAGCGAATCCCAACCCGACCGGAATGCCCATGTCGCGTCCGATGGGACCGCCGGGCCCGGGAACAGGCCCAAGCACGACGGGGATGCCGATGGGAATGTACCCGGGCATGGGTCCGTCCTCATCGGCCAGGACGGCTTCGCCGCTCTCGGTTCTCGACCTGGCGAAACAGTACGCCCAAAACCCAGAGCTGGCGTACCGCGTCGGAAAACAGTTGTGGTCCGACCAGACCGTCGCCCTGGTGAACACGCGCCTGGAAGGCGTTCAATCGCTCCGCGACGGGGCCGCCGAGATCCTGATGGCCGGGACCGTACCCACGGACGCAATCCGCGCCAAGCTCTACGAAACCCTCAGGGCCAAGTGGGAGGAAGGCTCCAAGTCGCTGGAATCGGCGGGGCTCGGGGGGGCCGTGATCACCGACCCTGGGTTCCTGACCGTTCTGAAATCCCTTCCGCGAAAGGACCAGAAGCCCGAGACGGTGACGGCCCTCCAACGGAGCCGCCGCGATGGCGCGTCCAAAGGCGCCCGGGGCGGATCGTCGACAACCCCCAGTCCTGGCCGTCCGACCGCCGGGCCCTCTGGCCCGGGGCAACCGGGCGCCGGGCAGCAGTCGGGCCAGACTCCCGATTTTCAATGGATGGACGCCTGTGAACTGCTCACGCGCGCCATGTGCGAGCAATTCGCGGCCGCGGCAAAGGACGCGGCCGCCAAGGGCGTTACCGTGGCCGAAAGCACTCGGCCGGTCGAGATCCCTCCCAGCGCCAATGTGACTGCGGAATACCACCTTGATTGGCCCAAGGGGCTCTCGCAGCCTGGCGGGCTCGCGGGCGTGTCGCCGGATCCCATGACCATCCACTACATTCGCATGGAACAGAAGTCCTCGCCGACGAAGATTTTCGGCTACTTCCGGAGGAGAGTCTTCCGGCCGGAGGAGCATCCCGTGTCCAAGGGCTTCTGGATGGAAAGCTTCCGACCCGTGCCCAAGACCGATCGGCAGCTTTCGGTCGACATCCTGGTCACCCGCAAAGAAGACATCGCAGAGAAGCCGGCCAGCGGTCAAGGCGCGACCACAAGCATGCCGGGGATGCCGCCGGGAATGCCCGGCCGGCCTGCTGGCGGCCCGCCGACCATGTCCAGCCCGATGCCCACCGGCGGTCCGCCCGGGTCGGGCACCGCCGGGAAGCAACAAGCCGCTCAGCGCGAGCGTGCCGAGAAGGAGGAGGTGGGCGATCTGATCGTGGAAATTCTCACGGTGGAGGTGAAAAGCCCAGCGCCGCCGGCCCACGACGCTGGTGACGAAGACCAAGGGGAATCCTCCTCGAAGAAGACAACGCCGGGCTCCAAGGGATCGTCGAAGTCGACGGTCATCGAGTAGCCCCGATCGGGCCTGGCGCCTTGCCAGCAACCACGCACAGGAGGGCGCGATCCCAAGGGTCGCGCCCTCGTTCCTTTCAACCATCCGCCAGAATGCTTACCGACGTTCGTCGTGCGGGCTTCAGCCCGTTTCTGTGTCGCAACCGAGCGGGCAGACGGGCTGAAGCCCGACGACGAACGGCTGCCGGTTTGGTATTATGGCGGGCCGTTGGTTCTTTTCGGTTCGCTGTTGTGCAAAACGAAGTGAGCCGGAAGAGAGGGGATCCGTCCTCGTGAAGCCTCAAGGCGTCCTCTTCCCTCTGCCTACGGTCTACTCTCGACTCGCCAACATCGCCCGCGCTGCGTTGCGGCCGCAGGAACCGATGATGCCTCCGCCGGGATGCGTGGCGGCGCCGCAGAGGAACAGGCCGCGGATCGTGCCTGGCAACCCTTGCAAGAACCCCCGTCGGCAGCCAAGAATAGAACCCTGTGGGTTATGCTTCAGCATAACCAGCGGACGCCAGGTTATGACGCGACATGCGGGGTTATGCTGAAGCATAGCCTCCTGGATTTGGCGGGCGGCGGAGTTCGGATGGGGATGACGGCAGAGCAGACCGGTGAGTTGGCGGCGATGGGCACGGCCTTGCTCTGGACGCTTTCCACTTTGGCGTGGACTTCGGCGGGGAAGCACGTGGGCGCGATGGCCGTGTGTTTCGTCCGCCTCGTGCTTGCGGTGCTCCTTCTGGCTGCCTACGGGGGACTGGTGCGCGGACTGTGGTGGCCCGTCGACGTTCCGGTCGAGAACTGGGTGGTCCTGGGCGTCTCCGGTGTCGCCGGGTTCTTCCTGGCCGACCTGTTCGTATTCAAGGCGTTCCTGCTCATTGGTCCCCGGCTGACGCTGCTATTGCAGTCGTTCACGCCGCCGCTGGCGGCCCAGTTCTCGTGGCTCTTGCTGGGCGACAAGCTTTCGGGCTGGCAGTGGCTGGCCATGGGCGTGACGCTTTCCGGCGTGGTTTGGGTCGTCCTCGAACGGCCCAACGGGTCCCATACCGCGCACGACGCGCGGCGGATCGCGCAAGGCATCGTCCTGGGCATCCTCGGCGCGGCGGTGGCGGCCATTGCCTTGGTGCTCTCGAAGAAGGGGATCGGCACGTACGATCCCGCCGCAGCCACGATGATCCGCGTGCTGGGCGGGATCATCGGTATGGTCCCCCTGGTCACGCTGAGCCGCCGCTGGCCGATGGTCGTCGACACGGTTCGCCATCCTCGCGCCGTGCCGCTGATCGTCTTCGGGACGTTCGTCGGTCCGTTCCTGGGCGTCATCCTCTACATGATCGCCGTGCGCCACTGTGCGGCCGGCGTGGTCTCGACGATCATCTCGACGATGCCGGTCCTCATCCTGCCGTGCGTCATCGTGCTCTATCGCGAGAAGGTCAGCTTCCGCGCCGCCGGCGGCGCCGTGCTCTCGGTCGTCGGGGTGGCGCTGCTGATGCTCGCGAGTTGACGGTAGGCGGCCCGCTTGAGCCTCCGTACTCTCACGCCGCCTCGTTCACCAGTCTGGTCCTCGTGAAGCGGCAGAACCGCTCCAGGTCCTTGGTGATGTCGCCGTAGCAGGTGACGCGGTGCGAGGCCACAATCACCTCTACGGATTCCAGATCGGGTGCGACGCCAAGCTGCGAGCCCCGGAGAAGTTGTTCCAGATCGACGCCTTGGCCAAGGCCGGCGTCTATGGCAACGCGGCCGGTCTCACGAACGACTACGCCGACACGGTGCGATCCTATTCGGCCAGCGCGTCCAGCGGGCACGTCGCGTTCAAGCCCGGCACCGCGTTCTACCACGGGGCCAACGTGGGGCTGGAATTCCAGTGGTAGCGGGTCTGGAATGATCTTCATTCCGCGTGGAGTTGGTCGCCACGGCGTGTAACAGTCTGGACGCCAACGCAATTGACGCATCGGCGAGAAGTCCGTATACCGTCACCCGGATTGGCGGTTGGGTTCCCTGGGGCATACCGCGTGCGTTCGCGCCGGCGCAAGAGCACCCACCCTGAAGTTGGGGCACCTTGGCGTTTCAGCAACCTCCCGGAAAGCCGACGATGCGGACAGTCACCCACTTGATTCTGGCACTGCTTGCCGCTGCCTTCTTTCCTGCATGCATCGCCTTTGGCCAGGAACCCCAGCCCGGAGACACACCGCCCATCGACGCGACGTTCGATTGGCCGCCCCAAGCCAGTCTGCGTCAGGCTGCGCCCTTGGACGCGATGCTACCGGCAACCGCGGAACCTGCCGCCGCGAATGATCTTGAAAGTCCGGAGAAGGCCCCCTCAAAACCGTTGGGGCTGGAGAAGGGCTGGCCGGGCATGGGGGGGCCGGGCATGGGGGGACCGGGCATGGGGGGACCGGGCATGGGGGGACCGGGCATGG
>CAZFKF010000338.1:0-5974 GCA_964518805.1 uncultured Planctomycetaceae bacterium
AAACTGTTGTGGTAGATGTAGATGTGCGGGTGGGGGTAGGGTTCGACGTCATTCTTGTCGTGGTAGTGGAAGAACATCCCCGCGCCCACGCCCGCTGGCTGCCAGAAGCGATTGCGATACAGATATACGCTTCGAGGCCCGCTTTGGCGTTGTTCGTTGACGTGGTGCATGCGGCAGCCGAGGTTCGAGTCAACGACCAGATTGTCGAAGACCTGGACGTTGACCACCTTGTCCAGGGTCACGATGATGCCGATGCTGGACATGCCTTGCACGAGGTTGTCGTGGATGCGGACGTCCGTGGCCTGGTTGCCCACGTGAATGCCTTGTCCGCCCTTGAGAACCTGGTTTTGGCAGACCTCGTTGCCCGCGCCGCCCGACAGCCGGACGCCGTAGTCCGATGTGCCGTTCGGCCCGAAGAACATCTTGTACTGGTTGTAAAAGAGGAACTTGAGTGCGATTTCATACGGGATGGCATCTCCGGTCAGTGTCGTTTCCCACGCGCCGGTCTGGCATTTGGGCGAATAGAAGTCGGCGGTGATCTCGTTGTTGCGGACCAGGTTGTACGAAGCGCCTTGCTCAACGGTGACGCGCTCGGATGCGTTCACCAACCGACAATCTTCGACGACGTTGTGCACCGCCTTTGGCCCCTTGATGAGAATGCAACTCTGCCCGCCCTCGACAAACAGGTTCCGCAGCACGATCCAGCTCTGGTCGACGATCTCCACACCGCCGCCCTTCGGGGCAATGCGAATGTCCTTGGCGTTGGGATCGTCCCGGTCGCGGAAGCGGATGTACAGCGTGCCGTCCTTGCAGCCGTACATGGCCCCCATCACGTCCCAGTAGCACACCTGCTTGCCGCCATAGGTCTCGACCTTCTGGTCCGGCGGATAGGCCAGCTTCTGGAACCCTTCTCCGTCCGCCATGTGATCCGGCCAGATGCGGGGGATAAACTTGCCGTCCACCAGCATCAGGTACGGCTCGAAGCCAGGGTAGGGCATCTTGTAGACGCCCGCGCCGACCTCGGGGGCCGGGGTCCACTTGGCCTTCAGCGGCACAGACTGATCCAGAACGGACAGCCACTCGCCTTTCGGCCCGCGCTCGCCTTCAATGGTGATGGGACGGCCTTCGCTGCCGGAGACCTTCACCGCCACGCGCTCTGCATACGTTCCGGCGCGGAGCCGCACCGTATCTCCCGGCCTGGCCAGCGAGAGCGCCCGGGCGATGGTCTTCAACGGACGCTCCGCATCGCCTCGGGCGCTGTCGGAGCCATCCGGGGCAACGACGTAGACTTTTCCGGGGACCTTCGCCGTCGATGGGCGAGGCCTGGGGGGCGCGGCGTGGCCTAACGCCGTGCCTAAGACCAGAACAGCAGCCGACAGGACCGCCAACGAGGGAGACAGGCTGCGCATGAGAGGCTCCAGGTTGCAGGGGCCAGAAGCAGTTGTGCATGACACCCCGGCCAGCTATTATGACTGTCTGTCCCGCACACTGCAACTTCCGGCGCAGTGGGCTGCTGGTGTCAAGCTGGGCAATATCCGTCTACAGCTTCTTGCAGGCCCGCTGGCGGCCTGTTGGACCGAGCGGCAGTTTCGCTCGTCGGCAGTCCCCAAACCCCGCAGAACACACCTGGCGCTTTGCAGGTCTTTGGCGGTCGAGAACGGAGACCCACCGCGCTAGGTACAGCGTCACGGCCGGAAGTCACCGAACGGCCGGTCGAACTGGCCGAGCCAGGTGTTAAGCCGGGCCGTCATCTCCTTCAGCGTTTCTTGGTGTTGCGGATCGGTCGCCAGGTTCTTCTGCTCCTTCGGGTCTACGACGAGGTCGTAGAGTTGATCGGCGTCTCCGTAGTGCGGGTGGTTCCTCATGGCCGTCTTCTGGAGATCCAAGGATGTGCTCATGTGATAGGGAGGGTCTCCGTCGCGAATGGCCCGCTGCACCTTGGGCGGAAACCGCAAAGCGATGTACTTCCAACGGCCGGTGCAGATGGCGCGGGTGTGGCCAATCTCGAAATACAGCGCATCGCGCCAAGCGGCGGCATTGCCGGTCACCAGCGGCATCAGGCTCACGCCGTCCAAGTGCATCGGGGCTGGCGGCCTGGCGCCGCAGATGTCCAGGATGGTCGGAACGAAGTCGATGTTCTGTATCAGCTTATCGCAAACCATGCCCGGCCCGACGTGCCCCTTCCAATAAATCAGCGCGGGCGTGCGTGTCCCGCCTTCGTAGCAGGTTCCCTTGCCGCCCATGGTGGCGTTGTCGCTGAACATGATGATCGCCGTCCGGTCGGCGATGCCCAACTCCTGGAGCTTCTGCACCAGCGCACCCACCGCGTCGTCCAGCCACGTGGCGTGGGCCATGTTCTCCGGGATGCCTGCCGCCTTCAGTCGCTCGTAGATCGACTGCCGAGAGGCCTGGACCTGAAGCGGTCCAGGCAACAGACCTGCCGGAGTGATACGCGGGTCGCCCTTGAGCGACTGGGCGGGAGGCGGCCCGTGCTGGAGCGTCGGGGCCATGTGCAGAAAGAACGGCCGATTCTTGTTCTGTTCGATGAAGTCCAACGCACCCTTCGTGACCCATTCCATGTTGTGCACGGTCAGGGCGTCCAGGTTGTGATCCTTCAGATTTCCCCGGTACACGCCGGCCGCATAATCGAAGCCGCACTGGCGGATGTACTCGACCATCCGTCGCTGGTTCTCGGCCAATATCTTGGCCACCTCGGGATCGGTCATGTCGGCGTTAGGCTCGTACTTCACCAACGGCGGGGCACCGGTATGCCATTTCCCCACGAAGCCCGTTGTGTAGCCCGCGTCGTGCAGGACTTTGCCGATATTCAGGCTGCCGGGGGTCACGCTCACGTTGAAACCCACGTTGGACTGAGTCCCCGGCGGGCACATGTTCAGAAACCGCTCGCTCTGGCAGCGGCTGGCGTACTGCCCGGTCAGGCAGGTGTAACGGCTGGGCGTGCAGACGCTGGCCGAGGCGTAGGCGCGGGTGAACCTGACCCCCTCGCGGGCCAGGCGGTCGAGATTCGGCGTCAACACCTTGCCGCCGAAACAGCCAAGCGTGTCGTCGTTCTGATCGTCGGTCAGCAGGAAGATCACGTTGGGCCTGACCTCGGAGGCCGTGGCCTGGGACGAAAGCCCCTGGGCCACAAGTATCAGAGCGAACACTTCCAGTCCGATCAATGCTCTCATGTTTGGGATGCCTTTCCGTATCGTTGCGGTGCGGCGCTGGTTACTCGCGCGAGAGCGCCGCCTTGAAGGCAGCGCTGTAAAAGGCCCAGTTCTTATCGCCCAATCCCGCATAGAGGGGTGACGGCGCATGCGGTGCCCCATCGATCACGTTGAATTCGTGCGCGATCTTCAATTTGTCCAGCAACTCGTGGAACTGTGCGTTCTTCCCTTGTAGCGGATCGCGGCTGCCGACCGAAATACGCACCGCCGTACGACCGCGCACCTTGTCGGCATTCTTCTCGGCCAGCAGCCAAGGATTGCTCTGCGCATCGAAGTTCGCTCGTCCTCCGTAGACGGAATCGAGCATGTCGCCGTTGCGACCGCCCAGGGTGTCGGCCGTGTGCAGTGCGCCGGCGAAAATGCTGATCGAGCCGAACAGGTCGGGATACTTGAAGCCGAACTTCGCCGCCCCGCTGCCGCCCATCGAAAACCCTTCAATCATCCGACATTCTCGCGTGGCTAAGGTGCGGTAGGTGGCGTCAATATGCGGAATCAAATCGCGGATGATGTACGTCTCGACCGGTTGCCGGCCATCGGCCGAGTCGGTGTAGCCACCCAGCGGCAAACCATTGGCGTAAACGACGATCAGCGGTGGGCATTTGCCGGCTGCAATGGCTTCGTTGTAGCTGCGCGCAAAGCCGGGCAGGCCCTGCTGCGAAGCGCCTTTGCCATGCAGCCAGTAGATTACGGGAAAACGCCGGGACTTGTCTCTTTCGTACACCTCCGGGAGATAGATGACGTAGCTCACATCACCCTTCACCGCCGTACTACGAAAGGTCCGATAGTGCAGGTTCGGCCCTTCCACTGGCGGCATGACCCAAACGGGCGCCGCGCTGCTGGAATCCGCCTTCGGCTTGCGACCGCTGCCTCGCGGTTGCGCGACGAGGATGCTGGGCGTCAGGGCGATCACGAGAGTAGTCGTCGCAATCACGATGCTGTACTTGCTCATATTGATCCCTTCAGAGACGGGTAGAATCTCCACGACGTGCAATTCTCACCGACAGAGCCTGGTAACGGCCCATCGTCTCACGGCCGGAAGTCATCGAACGGCCGGTCGAGCGGTGCCAGGCCCTCCGCCAGTTTCTTCTTCATGTCTGCCAGCACGGTCGCATTTTCGGGCTTGCCAACCGGATACTCCGCCGGGTGCAAATGGCCTCGTAGACCTCCATCTGCCACCTCTTTCGGTTCGACTTTGACATCGCATTCAGAAAGGGTTGGCCTCCATCTGCTGATCGGCTTGCCGCAACCGCTCCCGGTCGCAGGAGCGAAAGCCGCCGAACTCCATGAAGTTGACCTTGAATCGTAAGGCCAAGTCGATCAGATCGAACACCTGCTCGTCGGACGTCGGGTTGAGTCGGGGCTGGAATCCCCTGGGGCCGGACACCGACCGCAGGTAGGCCAGGTGGCTTTCTTCAGAGGATCGCTGCAAGGCGCGGCCCGAGTCCAGCCAGAAACCGTTGTTCTGGAGCGAGAGCTTCTCGCCCATGAGCTGCCGTGCCCAATCAACGAACTGCCGCATCTTATTCCAGGACGAGCGGTGGTGGCCCGGCGAGTCATCGATCACGTCCCAAGGGTTGATCGCCAGCGACGTGCGGGTCTTGCGGAAGATGCGGTGGTGGATCTGGATCGCGCGGCGGTGGGCCTCAAGGTCGCGCTCGTAGTTCAGGCCGGCCTTCCACAATCGCAGGTTTGATCCGGCATTGGCGTGAGCACGGTAGAACGGTTCGGCCCAGACGGCCATGCAAGCCGAATCGACCACTTCGCAAACTTCGGGCGCATCTTCGTAGCGCCGGGCCACCTCGGTCATGAGTTGCTCGTACTGGTCCAGGACCTCGGGCTTCCAGAAGCAGGGAATCACGCCGCCGCGTTTGGAGAAATCGTTCCACACGGCCACGCCACCTCCAGAGGCATCCAACCCGTGGTCCGGGTCGGAAAGGGCCTCGCCTCCCAGCTTTTTGACGAAATCGGGTGAATGGATGCCGCAGAGGATGCGCAACTTGATCCGAAGACCGCGCTGCCGGGCGGCGTCGATCTTCTCCCAGCCCGAGCCGTCGAACTTCTGATCGGCCGTCTCCAGGGCAGACCAGGGCACATTAACCGCCGCGCAGTTGATGAAGTCCAGATCCGCCGGGGGAAGACCGCCCCAACCGCTGGCCATCAGTCCTCGGCAGGCCAGTTTGAGTGCCACCGGCGGCGGCTCCTCTCCGCATGCATACGGGGCAATAAGACCCGTGGCTGCGAGTGCCAGGCTGGAGACGAAGGTGCGGCGTGAATAGACAGTGCAGTTCATGCTTTGTTTTGCTGAAATGAGTCGCAATCCCCACCCCCGGTGGTCAAACCAGGACGGAAGAACCCCCTCTCTGGCTTTCAACTACTTGATCGCCAAAGGTGTGTACAGCCGGGCCAGCACCTCGCGGTTCGTGGCGCGAACCACCTGGACGAGCACTGAGTAGGGGTCTCCCTGGGGATCGAGGATGCCTTGCTTGTAGGCCGGCGGGGCGCCGTCGATGCGGATGCGGGTGACCAACTGGCAGCGGTTGTAGCCCACCATGAACGGCTCGTCAAACGCTTCGCGGAGGTACTGACCGTAGATCGCCGCCGCCTCCGCCTCGGATTTGAGAGGCCGCCCACCGCGCACGTTCGGCGTCTGGGGCGTGGTAAACGAAAGGACGTGGTCCACGGAAATCGCCGGCTTTCCCACCCGCCGATAAATCTCCCCATACAGCTCTTTCTGGAAGCCGCCG
>CAZFKF010000339.1:0-5971 GCA_964518805.1 uncultured Planctomycetaceae bacterium
CAATCGATCCAGACGAAGCTGCTCTTGTTGTCAGCAGCCTCCGTCGGCGTCGCACTGGCACTCTCCTGTGCGGGGCTCACGTGGAACAAGGTGCGCACGCTGCGGAAGTCCAAGATGGAGGAATTGACGGCGCAGGCGGGCATGCTGGCCTTCAACAGCACGGGAGTGCTGAGTTTCCGTGACGTTCACGCCGCGGAACAGTTGTTGGCCTCGCTGCAATCGCAGCCCTCGGTGGACTTCGCTTGTCTGTATGACGTCGACGGACGCGTGATGGCGTCTTATCCCGCGGCTTCCGGCCGCAACCCCATTCCGCCGTCGCCCCGGCAGGACGACTGCCGCTTCAACCCATCGGGCCAAATCGAGTTGTTCCGCCGAATCCTCGATCGCGGCGAGCCCGTCGGGGCATTGTACCTCCGCGCCAACACGCACGATCTGCATCGCGATTTGGCCGACTTCGGGGTGATCGTGATCGCCGTCATTCTCTCTTCCACGGTGGCTTCCTTGCTACTGACGACTCGGCTCCAGCGGGCGATTTCCGAACCGCTCCAAAGGCTGGCTCGGACGGCCTCGAAGGTCACGCTGGCGGGCGACTACTCGATCCGCGTGGAGCACGAGTCGCGCGACGAAGTGGGGGCGCTGTGCGCCGAGTTCAACCGCATGCTGGACCGCGTCGAAGCCACGGATCGAGCACTCAAGGAAGCCCACGAGGAGCTGGAGGAACGCGTCCTCATACGGACCAAGGAACTCAAGGAAGAAATTGAGGGGCGCGAGAGGATCCAGACGGAATTGGTGCGCGCCAAGGATGAAGCCGAGGCGGCCAACCGAGCGAAGAGCGACTTCCTGGCCAACATGAGCCACGAGATCCGCACGCCGATGACGGCCATCCTGGGATTCGCCGACCTGCTCCTCGGCAACCTCGGCGATGCGGCGCCCCCGGAGAATGTCGAGGCAGCCCAAATCATCAAGCAGAACGGCGAGCACCTGCTGAGCATCATCAGCGACATCCTCGATCTCTCCAAGGTCGAAGCCGGTAAGCTGGCAATCCAGAAGACCCCTATGTCGCCGTTCCAGGCGATCTCCGAAATTGCATCGTTGATGCGCATCCGCGCCGATGCAAAGGGCTTGGCGCTCGGCGTCGAGTTCATCGGTCCGATCCCCGAACGCATCCTCACCGATCCGATCCGATTCCGCCAGATCCTCTCGAATCTCGTGGGAAACGCCATCAAATTCACCGAGGTCGGCGGGGTCCGCCTGGTCGCGCGGATGAAGGAATCCGACGTCGGCGCGGCGTTTTGCGTCGACGTCATCGACACGGGCATCGGCATTGCCGCCGAAAGCCTGGCCCAGCTCTTCCGCCCGTTCACCCAGGCCGATTCCTCAACCAGCCGCAAGTTCGGAGGCACAGGCCTCGGCTTGGCGATTAGCAAGCGGCTCGCGGAAATGCTGGGGGGATCGATTTCCGTGGTAAGCACGCCGGGTTGGGGAAGCACGTTCACGCTTTCGATCGATCCGGGGCCCGTCGACGCGGCGCGCATGCTCGACGCAGTCAGCGAAGCGATCCAGGCGAAACGGCCTGGGGCCGAGTCGCCAGCCGCCTCGGCCGATAGGCTCGATTGTCGGATCTTGCTGGCGGAAGACGGGCCGGACAATCGACGCTTGATCTCGTTCCTGCTCAAGAAAGCCGGCGCCGACGTCGTCACTGCGGAAAACGGTCAACTGGCGATGGAGGAGGTCCAGGCGACGCGCTCGAATTCGGGAACCGGCCAAGACCCGCTTCCTCACGAGTTCGACGTCATCCTCATGGACATGCAGATGCCCGTCATGGACGGCTACGAGGCCACGCGGCGGCTCCGCGCCGACGGCTATCGAGGGCCGATCCTGGCTCTCACCGCGCATGCCATGACCGAGGACCGTCAGAAGTGTCTCGACGCCGGCTGCGACGACTATCTGACCAAGCCGATCGACCGGCAGCGACTGATCGAGATCGTCGCTCATTGGGCCTCGCGGGCGGGGATTCCACGCACGCATAGGGTTGAGGCAACCGCGGGCGAGCGGTAGCCCAGGTCTCGAAGCGGTCGCGGGCGATAGCAACGGTCGGGAGCCATCGGAATCCCGCCTGGAATCCGAACCGCAGCCTCCAGAAACATCGCCTCTTCCGCTCCGCGCCCGCCGGCGGGACGAATCGCCGAATGGCCCGTTCCGCAATGAATTTCAAGAATTCTGGCTTCGGCGGAGGGATTCGTTATTGATTTTGATTCTCAATATCATTACACTGGAGCCTGGTTCAACGAGGGAAGACACCGAGGACACGCCCGAGCCGTCTTCGATCCCTCGCAACCTCTCGCTCGACAGCCAGTGCTGCGGCGTCCCCGCAGGGAGGTCCGCGCCAGCCATCCAGCCCGCCTCGTGCCGACCTTGCATCGGGCCGCCAATCCCGCCGCGGGGTGCGCGGCGTCAATCCGATGTTCCCACCCATGCACGGACGGCAGCCCCTGCGCGCATCCTGCACCGCACGCGGTGACATGGACGCAGAGATGCCAGCCGAGTAGGCCCCCATGAGCGACGACCACCTCCAGCAAGCCGCCACGCAACCGACGACCTGCAAGCACGCCGACGACACGTGCACCATGTGCCGTGGGATCGCCGGATTGCGGGTCGTGCGTTCCGACGAATTGCTCCAGGGCCAGCGCGAGCTGTTCATTCTGCACGCCGGCCAGATCTACCGTCTGCTGAGAACGCGAAACGACAAGTTGATTCTCCACAAGTGAGGGTGGAGCCAGGCTTCACCCTGCGGGTCGCGCCCTGAGGCGCGGCCCGCATCGCGCCCGCCAGCCGATCGCGCGGCACGCTGCCGCCCGGCCAGCCAGCATCTTGATTCGTGCGTTCCGCCTCGGACTGCGCGCCGTCGGCGCGCGGGCAGGACGCATCCACCTGTTGGCTGAGAAAGGGATTCTTCTATGCGGTCGAACCACCGCCTCCGGGCCTTCACGCTCGTCGAACTCCTCGTGGTGATTGCGATCATCGGCATTCTCATCGCCCTGCTGCTGCCGGGCGTCCAGGCCGCGCGCGAAGCGGCCCGGCGGATGAGTTGCACGAACAACCTCAAGCAGCTTGGGCTGGCGCTGCACAATTACCACGGGACGTGCAACTGCTTTCCGGGATTCGGACTGACGACGAACACGAGTTTCTCGGTGCAGGCCAAGCTTCTGCCGTTCATCGAGCAGGGGAACCTCCAGAGCCTGATCGACTTCAGGCAAGCCTTGTACCTGGGCCCGAGCCATTCCCAGACGCTCAATCCGGCCCAGGTCGAGGCAGCGAAGACCCGGCTGCCGGTCCTTCGCTGCCCCAGCGACGGCTGGCCCGATCGCTACGAGGAGAAGCCGGGTGAGGTTCTGGCCGGCGGCAACTACATGGTGTGCAGCGGTTCGGGCACGGGCACGAACTACGACCTTCGTTTCCGCACCGACGGATTGTTCTACTACGGCTCGGCCGCCGGGTTTCGCGACATCACCGACGGGACGAGCAACGCCGTGGCCATGTCCGAAACGCTTCTCGGCTACGGCAAGCAGGTCTCAGGCCCGCTTGCCAGCCCCAACGAGGCCAAGCGATTGATCGGGTTCTTCACGGCCTCGCCCAAATCCGGAGGCCCAGGGTTGGCTGGCGTCGTGAATCCCGATCTGGCGTCGCTGGCCGCCGGCGCGACGCTGTGGTACGGCAACCGGGGTTTCGGTTGGATCGTGGGCAAGCCCATGGCCGCTAGTTACTGCGCCTACCAGACGCCGAACAGTCCCCTGCCCGACATGAACTCCATGGGCATCGGGTTCTACAACGCCCGAAGCCTCCACCCCGGCGGCGTCAACACCATGGTGGCCGACGGAAGCGTGCGTTTCGTGGCCGATACCATCCAGCCTGCAACATGGCAGGCTTTGGCGACGATCGCTGGTGGAGAAGTGGGCGGCTCTTATTGAGTTGCCTTGCGGTCGCCGTTGGCTCCGTGCCAGACAACCGGGCGGTCGCGCCGGACTGGCGATGGGGCCGTGGCGCTTTCTGACTCGTGTCTCTGTTTACCCCATTTCAAGGAGAAGTTCACGATGCGAAGCACCTTTCGATGGTCTGTTACGCCCCTGGTCCTGATGGCCGGGTTCTGGCTCGATCCGACGCGAGCGGCAGCGGAACCCGGGCTCCTGTTAGTCGCTCACGGCTCGCCCAATCCCGAATGGAACAAACCGATCGTGGATTTCGGCCGGCGAGTGGCTGAGGAGGCCGGAAGAGGCGGGCGGTTCAAGGCCGTGCGCACGGCGATGCTCGAAGCCGCCCAGCCCGACGTGCCCACGGCCGTGGCCGAGTTGGAGGCTGCCGGCTGCGACCGGATCGTGGCCGTGCCGCTCTTCGTGGCCCCCAGCGGGCACACGCATTTCGACGTCCCGGCCGTGCTGGGGATCTACTGGTCGGAAAGGACCTCCGCGGTCCTCGCCGAAGAGAAGGCCAAGGCCGCACGGCCCAAGGTCCCCATCCTGCTGGCGCCCACGCTCTCGGAAAGCGACGTGCTGTCCCATTACGCCCTGGACCAGGTGCGGAAGCTCTCGCGATCGTCCAAGGACGAGGCCCTCGTGATCCTCGTCCATGGCGATCCGGAACACAGTCTGCTCGTCGAACAGTTGATGCGGCGGGTGACGACCCACTGTTGCGGAGAAGCGGGCATCGGCTACGGCGATTGGGCCTCGATCGGCGTCGGCCAGGAGTATCTGAGCCAGGGCGTGCCGGCAATCCGCTCGGCCCTGGAGCACAAGAAGCGAGTCCTCGTGGTCGGGCTCTATGTATCTTCCAGCGCCGCGAAGATCCACCAGCGTTCTGCGGGCATGAAGCGGCAGCAGGCCACCGCGGCCAGTCTCCTGGAAGGCAAGGACGTCGTCTTCTCGGACGAGGCCATCGTGGCCCATCCCGAACTGTTGCGGTGGGTCCTGAAAGCAGCCGAAGCCGCCGTGGCTGCCGATCGCGCTACGGCGTCGCAGGCCGCCGTCTCACCGACCCGCGAATAGTCGGCCTGGAACGCCTCCCGGAACGCCACGGAGGGCGTTCCGGGCGTGGCAGCGGTCAATCGAGTTCCATAGCCACGCGGAAACCGACGTTGTAGACGCATTGCCAAGTCGGGTACGGAAGCCGTGCCGCGGACCGGGCCTGTCTGGGCCGGTCGTACCATGAGCCGCCGCGCACCGCCTTGGGCTCGCCCAGATTCGGCTCCTCGCGTCCGTCCAACGGATCGTACGGATAGGGGCGGTACGACGAGCGGGTCCACTCGGCCACGTTGCCGTGCATGTCGCTAAGGCCCCAGGCATTGGGCCGGTAGGAGCCGACGTTCGTCGACACCACCGCCGCGTCCTGGAAACGCGCGTCCTTGGGATGCCACGGCGGCGAATCGCCCCGGGCCAGGCCAGTCAGTGCGGCGTCGGCCAGGTTGGCCCACGGGCCGAAGTCGCTGTCCAGCCCGCCGTAGGCCAACCGCGTGGTCGTGCCTGCGCGGCAGGCCCATTCCCACTGCGCCTCGGTCGGCAGCGCGAACCGTCGGCCGGTCTGCGACGAGAGCCAGGCACAGAATCGCATGGCGTCGTGCCACGAAACGCGGACCACGGGCTGGGTCGGGCCGTTGACCGGGATGCCGCGGTCGGTCTGGTCCTTGTTGGTCACGCTGATGACGCCACTGTCGTGTCGCGGGTCGAACTGGCTGTACTGGGCGTTGGTGATCTCCACACGGCCCAGGTAGAACGGCCGGGAGATCTTCACGCGCGTCTCGGGCGACTCGTCGGCCTCGCCTCCGGCCTCGCCCATGATGAACTCCCCGGCGGGAACAAGCACCATGTCCAACCCGGCTCCCTTCCCCAGATCAACGCGGATTGCAGCCGTCCGGTTGCAGGCCGATTGGCGCTGCTTCGTCGCCGATACGTCGAACAGCCAGCCCGAGATGCTTTCGTGC
>CAZFKF010000340.1:0-5970 GCA_964518805.1 uncultured Planctomycetaceae bacterium
AGCGGCGTCGAGGTCCTCGTCGTGGAACGTGCGGAAGAGCAGGGTCTCCATCTCGTCGAACAGGTCCACGCCCACGCGCAATCCGCGCGTGGGCTGAAGGACTTCGTACGTCACCTCCACGTCGACGGCGTCGCCGTTGCCGACGAACAAGGTTTCGTGCCCGTTCTGTCTTACGCAGATATCGAGGAAGCGGAAGGCCGGGTCGTCGGGCAGGCGAGCCAGACTGGCCCGAACGGAGTTGAGCGATTCCGACGGCTCGGTTTCGCGAAGGTACGCCAGCACCACCGCCTCGGTGTCGCCGATCTCGCGCACTCGTCCGGCATGGAGCCACGCCGTACGGGGACACAGGCGGCGCACCGCGCCCATGTTGTGGCTGACGAACAGGATCGTGCGTCCCGACTGAACGACTCGCCCCATCTTGCCCAGACATTTCTTCTGAAACGCGGCGTCGCCCACGGCCAGGACCTCGTCGACCAGAAGGATTTCCGGATCGAGATGGGCCGCCACGGCGAACGCCAGCCGCGTGTACATGCCGCTGGAATAGTGCTTGACCGCAGTATCGAGGAAGGGCTCGATTTCGGCGAAGGCGACGATTTCGTCGAACTTCTTCCGCGTGCTGGCCGCTGGCATGCCCAGGATTGCGCCGCTGAGGAAGATGTTCTCGCGTCCGGTGAGTTCCGGGTGAAACCCCGTGCCGACCTCCAACAGACTCCCCACGCGCCCGCGGATTTCGGCCAGTCCTTCGCTGGGATCGGTGATCCTCGCCAGGATTTTCAAGAGTGTGCTCTTGCCCGCTCCGTTGCGTCCGATGATGCCGATCACTTCGCCCGGCTGTACGTCGAACGAGACATCCTTCAAGGCCCAAAGTGTCTCGGCCCGGCGCGACCGCCCGGAAAGCCTGCGAAACCGCTCCAGGGGGGCAGATGCCACATTCATCATCGCCTCGCGCAGCGTGCGGTACGCCGGTCCTTGTGCGCCGAGCATGTACTGCTTTCCAAGCCTGTCGATGCGAATCGAAGGGCGACTCATGTTCTGAGGCGGATCCGGTGATACGGCGGACGTCCGGAGTCTTTACGATTTCGGAAGTTCTGGTCAAATCCTCATACGATGTCCGCGAAGCGACGCTCGAAGCGCCGGAAATAGGCCGTGCCGATCAAGAACAGCGCCGCCGTCACCGCGAGCGACACACCTAGGCACACACCGTGCAGCGGCTCCCCCAGTAGCGACCAACGGAATCCGTCGATGATTCCTGCCAGGGGATTGAGGGCGTATAGGGTCTGCCACCGCTCAGGAATCAGGTGAAGCGGGTACGCCACCGGACTGGCGAACATCCAAATCTGCAGCAGGAACGGCACAACGTAACGGAAATCGCGGTACGCGACCGATAGCGCGGCCAACAGAGTCCCCACTCCCATCGCGGCCGCCACGGTGGCCATGACCAACAAAGGCAGCGCCAGCAGACCAGGGCCGGGAACGACGCGGTACGCGACCATGAGGCACGCCATGACGACCAGGGAAATCGCGAGATCGACGAGCAGGCCGGCCACGCAAGCGGCAGGGACGATCAGCCGCGGAAAGTAGACCTTGGTCAGCAGGTTCGCCCCGGCGATCAGGCTCTGGCTGCTCTGGCTGACGGATTCCGCGAAGAACCCCCAGGGCAGCAGGCCGGCATAGACAAACACGGAATAAGCCACCTCGGTGTGCTGGGATAGCCCACCAAGTCGGCCAAAGAAGACGGCGAAGACCACCGTGGCGGCGACCGGCTGGAGCACGGCCCAGGCAACCCCCAAGACCGTCTGCTTGTAGCGGACCTTCACATCGCGCCACGTGAGAAAGTAGAGCAGCTCGCGGTGCCGCCACAGGTCCCCAAGGGCCAACGACTGCCAGCCGCGCCGCGGACGGAGGATCGTCACGGGCAACTCTCCGTCGGCAAACGGCGACGGGGCGGCGCCTTGGGGCGCATTGGAGCCGTGCTCCGGTGCAGGGGCGCAATCGACTGGCGGTTGGTGGGTCATCACTTCTATTCTAGTACACCCGCGTGGGAAGGCATCGAGGAATCCCCCCTCGCACGCGGAATACACTCGCCTCACAAGGGCAGCCGAACGCCGTCGGCGAAGCTCCGCATGGCCTGCTCAACAACCGCGATGGCTTCGCAGGCGTCTTGAAGGTCACGGCTCTTTCGGACCAAGCTGGTTACCGCACGATGGAACTGCGTCAGGAGTTGTTCCCCCATGGGCCGCTCGCCTTCGAGCGATTCCTGATGCCGCCCTGCGTCGTCGAACCACACAAGCGTCGACGGCAGGTCCACGAATGCGATTCCGTGTGTGCAGCAGACCTGGAGCGCCGCTAGGGGACGATAGCCGATGGCTTCCCGCCAACTGGCCGGAAAGTAGCGACCGCAACTGATCTGGGCCACAGCCCCGGTGCCGGGTCCCGCCTCCGCGGAGAAATCAAGGCTCATCATCTGGTAATCCGGCCCCGCGCCCGATGCATCGCCGAGGTAGCGAATGCCGGTAACCCACCGAGGGGAATCGCCCACAACGTAGCGACACCAGTCAACCAGTTCTACGAGTTCCTGGCGAATCGAGGGCTGCAAGCGGCACGGAGTTGCGCGATCGTCGCGTTCCGCGATGGACAGCCGATGGTGACAGAACAGCAGACGCGGCGGCCCCAGCCGGGTTGCGATCAGCTCTTTGAGCCGAAGCGTGGCCGGGGCTTGGCGGCGGGGAAACTCGGCCAGAAAGGCGATCCCAGCCTTTTCCACGCGTTGGCGAATGAGGTCCGCCGATTGCGGCTCCAGGGCATACCCATGGCCCAAGTAGATCGCCTTGCCGGTCTCGCAGGCAGCCAGGATCGGCAAGGCGCCGTACCACTGCGGACCGAGCATGAGGATGGCATCAATGTCCTCGCGAGCCGCCAGCGCCCTGAACCCGTCGATCGGCTTCGCCCCAAATTCCGCGGCCGCCCAGACAGCCCGATGCTTCACCTGATCGCAGACGGCGCGGACCTCAAATCGATCCGCCAGCGCTCGAAGCGCTGGCCTGTGCCGAGTGTCCCAGCCATCCCCCAAGCCGACCACACCGATACGAAGCTTCATAGAATCCTTCTCACACCTCGGGCACAGACCGATCGTCTATTATATCGCCCCAACGGGGGAAGACTCAATGCAGGATCTCCACAAAGTTAAGACAAAACAGGACTTGAGGCGGGCCTGCGATGTCGCAAGTTGTGGCTTGAAGTGCGAGTAAACCACCGGCACCCAGGGGCGCATCAACAGTACAAATCGCCAACTCGGAAAATTGGTCACGAAGCGCGCACAGCCCCTAATCCGAAAAATTTCGATAGAGCGCCTTGATTCATCGATTTGCATCGGTACACTGGACCTTCACGCGGTCGGCGTAAGCCGGTTCAGAGGGGACAAGCGGCCCCCCGGAGTCCAAACGGGGCAGCATCCCCTGATCGCCCACGATGGGCGTCTTGCCGCACAGGAGGTGTTCCGAGACTTGACGGGCGTCCGGGCCCTGCCGACCGCAACGAGTTGCGGAACATCCGCGTGCGTTGGTCTTGGTTGTCTTCGGCGGTTCTCGACCGACCGATAGCTGGGGTCTAGTTCAAGGAGGCGATGGCATATGGGTCTGGGAGTTACTCTAGTCTTACAGGCCGCCCTGCTGGCAACCAGCGGGGAAACGTACACTGAAGCCCACAAGCAGACCACGGAAAAAGGCTGTCCCCTGGTGGTCGTGGTGGGCGCCACGTGGTGCCCGGCGTGTCAGCAGTTGAAGGAGAAGGTCCTTCCCGAAGTCAAGCGTCACGGCGTCTTGCGCGACGTTGCTTTCGCCCAAGTCGACCTGGATGAAGAGAATGAGTTGGGCAAAGAGTTGACCGAAGGCGGCCCGATTCCGCAGATCGTCGTCTATCGCAAGACCCCGGTGGGCTGGCTCTTGCGACGGCTGATCGGCGGCCAGGATGTGCGCACCGTGGAGACATTCATCTCCGACGGCATCCACGACGCCAACGACCAGTCCAAGCCCGCCGCAGCCAAAGCGACTGCCAAGAACGGCAAGGCCAAGGACAACAAGACAAAGGCCTCGCCACCCGCCGCCAAGGCGACGAGCGATCCCGCGAAGTCTACGGCTGGCGCGAACTAGGGCGAATCGCTGCCGGAACACGACAAACCGCCACGCGGGCTTCCGCGGTGCGAACGGTTTCGGCAGCCGCGATCTTCGTCGACCCGACCACGATCGGTGTCAGTTGCGCCGTCCGGCCGATGGAGGCGACGGCCCCGGCTCTTCGACCAAGCCGTAGCGGCGGATCTTGCGATCGAGCGTCGACCGTTCGATTCCCAAGAGGACCGACGTGCGGCTCTTATTCCAGCCGGTGTGGTTGAGCACCGAGAGGATGTGCTGTCGCTCCATGTCTTCAAGCGAAATGGGCTGAAAACCGGGGTCCGGAGGCCGGTGTTCCGTGGTGTCTCCGGCCGTCGAGAGCTTCGACAGCAGCAGGTCTTCTGGTCCGATGTACTCGCCGCGGCAGAGCACCACCGCCCGCTCGATGACGTTCTTCAACTCGCGCACATTTCCCGGCCAGCGGTAGGCCATCAGTTGGGAGATGGCGGCGGGCGAATACCCCTGGATCTTTCGGCCGGTCTCTTCGCGGAACCGCTCAAGAAAGTGCGTGGCCAAGGGAACGATGTCCTCGGGCCGCTTGCGCAGCGAGGGGACCACGATTTCGAGCACCCGCAGGCGGAAGAACAGGTCGCGGCGAAACCGTCCATCGGCGACTTCACGTTCCAGGTCGCGATTGGTGGCCGCGATCACGCGCACGTCGACGCTCACCGGCTTGGCCCCGCCCACGCGCTCGAACGGATGGCCCTCCAGCACCCGCAAAAACTTGGCCTGAATGCTCGGGCTCATTTCGCCGATTTCGTCGAGCATCAGTGTGCCGCCGTCGGCGGCCTCGAACTTGCCGATCTTGCGCTCGGTGGCTCCGGTGAACGCTCCCCGCTCGTGTCCGAAGAGCTCGCTGGCCAGCAAATCTTCCGACAACGCGGCGCAGTTCAGGCAGACGAACGGGTCCTTCCGGCGGGGGCTGGAGAAGTGGACGGCGCGGGCCACCAATTCCTTGCCAACGCCACTCTCGCCGCGAATCAGGAGCGTGGCTTTGCTGGCCGCGGCCCGTGCGATTTCCTCGGTGATCGCCCGTATCACCGGACTGCGTCCAACGATTTCGCTCTGCACACCCAGGCGCTCGCGAAGTTCGACGTTCTCGTTGCGGACCTGCACCAAATGTTCGGTCAGTTCCTGCTGCCGCGTCAGATTCGAGAGCGCCACAGCCACGGTGTCTGCCACGGCAAGCGTGAATTCGAGGTCCTCGGGGTCTGGAACGCGCGCCGGATCGGTCGAGTAAAGGTGGATGATGCCCATCACTTCCTGCCCCCGGCGGATCGGGGCGCAGATCACGCTCGTGGCCGGAATCTCGCCCCGGCTGTCGCGGCTTCCCACCGAACTGTCGCCGCGAACATTGCGGGCCAGCACCGCTTCTCCCTCGCGCATCACCGTGTTGGCGAGAAAGTTTGGCATGCGGTGGTAGCGACGATCGGAACTGGTTCTCGACGCAACGAGGACGAGGTCCGTGCCGGCCGGCGTGCCGTGATAGTCGCGGGGCAGCAAGAGGACCGCTCCGGCGTCCACCCTGGCCGCCTCGAACAGACCGGCCAAGGCCACCTCGGCCATCTGCGCCACGTCCGGCGCGCGCGCCAGCTCGAAGGCCAGTCGGCAAAGTTGGGCAGCCCCTTCGCTGACCTTCGCCAGTCCGCTCGGGCTCCCTTCGGTCGGTTCCAGAAACCGCGTTTGCCCGCGGCGGTGCATGATGGTCGTCGGGTCGTACTCAGCCAGCACATCGGCTTCGTCCTCTGCGGCCGGGAAGACCGTGTCCTCGCTGACCACCTCGCGGTCGGTGCGCCGGACCACG
>CAZFKF010000341.1:0-5943 GCA_964518805.1 uncultured Planctomycetaceae bacterium
GCCAAAGCAAGCGGCCAATGTTCAACCGGCCACGGTGGCGATGGGAGGCGTGCCGGGCACGGGCGCCCTGGGGGGTGGCGGATCGACCGACGCCGCAAAAGCCAAGCACCCGCCGTTTGCCGACGTGACCAAGGACGCCACGGTCTTCGACGGTCTGCTCAAACTCTATCGCAAGGAGGACCGGCTGTACGCCGAGATTCCCAACCCGGTCTTGAACAAGGACTTGCTGGTGGCGATCGCCATCGCCCGCGGTATCGGCGAGACTCCGCTGATCAGCGGGATGACGTGGGGATTCGGCGACGATTGGATCTGGCAGTTCCGCAAGGTGGAAGACAAGATCCAAGTCGTCCGGCGCAACGTGCGCTTCACAGCCGCCAAGGGTAGCCCCGAAGAGCAGGCCGTGCAGTTGGCCTACACGGACAGCGTCCTGTTCAGCTTGCCGGTGGCCACGGTGAGCCCGTCGGGCAACCAGGTGGTCGAGTTGTCGCCGGTGTTCATGAGCGACCTGCCGCAGATTTCCCAGGTACTCTCGGGCTTCGCGTTCGCCCGCGACAAGTCGACGTGGGCCCGGGTCAAGTCGTTCCGCGACAACGTGGAGCTTGAGGTTGCCGCGACCTATGCGTCGGGCGGAATGGCCCGCTTCGACACGGTGCCCGACACGCGCGGGGCAACGATCAACCTGCATTACTCGCTGAGCCTGCTGCCGCAAACCGGTTACGAACCCCGTCTGGCCGACGATCGGGTGGGGTACTTTGTCACCGCCGTAAAGAACTTCTCCAGGAAGTACGACACCGACCGATTCGTACGCTACGTGAACCGTTGGGATCTCCGCAAGGCGGATCCCCAGGCCGAGCTGTCGCCGCCCAAGAAGCCGATCATCTTCTGGCTCGAAAAGACGATTCCCTACGAATATCGCAAGCCGATCCGGGAAGGGATCCTCGAATGGAACAAGGCGTTCGAGAAGGCCGGTTTCGCGAACGCCGTCGAGGTCCGCGACCAGCGTCCCGAGGACGACTTCGATCCCGAAGACATCAACTACAATACTTTTCGATGGATCACGGCCGGGGCGGGATTCGCCATGGGCCCGTCGCGCGTGAACCCCATCACCGGCGAGATTCTCGACGCCGACATCATCTTCGACGCCGATTTCCTCAGCTACTGGAAGGACGAGTACGACATCCTCGGGCCGCCGCGCGTGTCGGGCGCGAATTCCAAGTCGGCAATCCCGGAAGCAGCCGTGCTGGCTGAACGGTTCCACAATCCGCTGGCCGACCCGCAGGAACATTTGCGGTGCGGGTGCCAACTGGGACGCGGCATGGCCGCGCAGCTCGCTCTGGGCTCGATCGCCGCCGAAGCCCCGGCAAAACCCATGGGACGCGAGGAATTCAAGAAGTTGGTCTACCAGGCCGTGAAGTCGATTGCCATGCACGAAGTGGGACACACGCTCGGCCTGCGCCACAATTTCAAGGCCAGCGCGTACCTGTCGCTCGACGAGATCAACACGCCGGAGAAGACCAAGGATACCGGCCTGTCGGCCTCGATCATGGACTATTTGCCGGTCAACTTCATGCCCAAGGGGCAGAAGCAGGGCGAATACTTCAGCGCCACGATCGGCCCGTACGACTACTGGGCGATCGAGTACGGCTACAAGCCGTTGACCGGCAATTCCGACGCCGAGTTACCGGAACTGAAGAAGATTGCCGCCCGCTCGGGCGAGCCGGCCTTGGCCTTCGCCACCGACGAAGACGCGCGATCGAACGATCCCGATCCGCTGGTCAACCGCTTCGACCTTGGCAAGGACCCCCTTCAGTTCGCCAAGGCGCGCCACGAACTGGTGGGGCAGCTCCTTCCGGGGCTCGTCGACCGCGTGACCGAGTCCGGCGAGGGCTATCAGAAGACCCGCCGGGCGTTCAACCTGCTGCTGAAGACGCAGAATTCGGCCATGTTCTACGTCTCGCGCCTGATCGGAGGCGTGTATGAGAACCGCAGCCACAAGGGAGACCCCGGGGCCAAGCCGCCGTTCGTAGTGACCGAGCCGGCTCGCCAGCGCGAGGCGTTGGCCATGGTTTCGGAAAACGTGTTTGGCGAAAAGGCTTACGAGTTCCCCGCCGCGCTCGTCAACCTGCTGGTCGATCCCCGCTGGTCGCACTGGGGCGTCAAGGAGCCCGAGCGCGCCGACTACCCGCTCCGCGAGATCATCCTCGGTTGGCAGGACCGGGTCCTTGGCCAGTTGCTGTCCACGGTGACGCTCTCGCGCCTGATCGACTCGGAGATGAAGGTGCCGGCCGATCAGGACGCCTTCACCGCGGCGGAACTGCTGGCCGGGCTTTCCACGGCCATCTTCCGCGAACTGGACCGGCTGCCGCAAGGCGGCGAATTCACGGCCCGCAAACCGGCGATCACCCCCCAACGTCGGGCCCTTCAGCGGCGGTACCTGGAGCGGCTCGCGCATTTGGCGATGGGAAACACGTCGTCGCCCGAGGATTGCCAGACGATTGCCTACGTGCAGCTCGAGACCATCGAAGGCCGTATGAAGGGTGTGCTGGTCGGCAAGGCCAAGCTCGATCCCTACACGATGGCCCACCTCAAGGAAAGCGCAGCCCGCATCCGCAAGGTGCTCGACGCCCGATTGGAGCTGCGCGGGCCTTGAAGCGTTCGATTGTGGCTTAAGGCAGTTCCGCTCGAAGCGTCACGACGCCCCAGGCGGGCACGGCGATCGCCTCGTTGGCCTCGGCCAACGGCTGCTCGCTCAGATCGCTCAGGCACACGCGGCGAGGTGCGGGGGCGGACCATGCGATCTTCGTCCGGACATCCTTGCCGGCGGCGCCCCAGAGGCGGACGATGATCGCCCGGCCATCGTCACTGGGCTTCAGGCCGGTGACAAGCACGTCGGGCGAATCGAGCGCCAGCCGAGACACGCCCGAGGGCAAAGCCTGACGCGTCCCGGCGGCCACCAAGGGCTGGCTCAAGCCGATGGCCAATCGCGAAGCAGCGGCGCAGTCCAGTTTGCCATGGGGCTGCAATGCGAACCGGAAGGCGACGGCGCCTTCCTGGTAAGCCCGGTAGTTTGTGCCCCAGTGGTTGTTCATGGCCCAGGAGTAGAGTTTCTGGGTCGGCCCGACATGCTTGCGCCAGACGTCCGGGTCGGCCTGCGAGTTGAGGAGCGTGGCGGTCACCCCGCCGACCTGCACCAGCGGGGCATCGAGCGTGACCCAGGTAACGCCGTAGTCGGCGTTGGCAACGTCGGCCCAGCGATTCACCGTGAACCAGTTCTTGCAGGCGCTGGGGATCTGGTCGGCGTCGGGGCGCAAGACGCCGTAAGGCACCTCCAATCGCACCTGCCCGCCCGGCACGTTGAACGGGAACGCAAAATTGACGCTCTCCTTGCCCTCGTTGGCATAGTAGCTGGAGGCCACCAGGCGTTTCTTGTCGACGAGGTTCACAAGTTCCACGCGGTCCAGCCCGGCCACCAGGCGGACTTCGCGGGCGAGCTTGTGGCAGCCCGGGGCGTCGGACTGGACCAGGAGCGAGGCCACCAGGGGGCCGGGTTCCTTGACGGTGATCGTCACCGGGCCGTTGCGCTGGAGATCGGCCACTTTGTCCCCGATCAGGTACAGATAATCGTTGATCGCGTGCCCGGACGCGGTGTCTGCGAGGTTGGCGTCGAGGCCGCGCATCCGCAGTTCGACGATGGCCCCCGTCTTCGCGTCCAGGCGAACGCTGACCAGGCCGTTGGAGACCGCGTCGTTGGCCGCGGTGGCTTTTTCGTCTGACTGCGGCGGACCCTCTTCGAGCTTGTAGCGCAGGGACGCAAACGGCGGCACGTTGCGGGCCAGGAACACCAGTTCCCCGCCAGACAGCCGCTGCGAGGGGAGGGGCTTGCCCTGGGCGTCCACGACGCGGCTTCGCTCGCCGGAGAGATACTTGGGCACCACGACCAGATCGGTGCGCGGCCACGAAGTGGTGTTGAACACGTCGATCGCCCCCGAATCGGCCGTCTGCTGTCCCCGCCCAAGCGCGCGGGACAAGAGGTCGCGCGACTCGAGATCGGCCGTCACGGCGTAGGACTGCTTAACGGCCCACTGCTCGCGGGTCTCGCGCCGGGTCGGCTCGCCCACGCTGCACCACGCGCCCCAGGTGTGCTCGGAATAGAGGAGCACGTGGTTCCAGGCCCTTTCAAAATCGCCGGCAGGGTAGGTGTGCGGGAACTGCATGGCCCACAGCGTTTCGGCCTGCTCCACCCGATCGGAGCTGTCGCGATTCATCGCCGTCTCCGCCGCCGACGAGCCCGCACCGTCTTCCCAGTAAGGCGTCCAGTCGCCCCGCACGAGGGGAAGTATTTCTCCGTAGCGATCTTCCAGTGCGCGGAACGCCTCACCCGTGGACGAAATGACGAATTTCGGCCACTCGAACCTGGCGGACCAGTCCTTGATGAACTCGCAGATCGCCGGGTCGGGCACGGCGTTGTCGCCGTGCCCGGCCCAGCGCATGTAGGCGATGTCGTAGAGATACTTCGTCCGGTCGAGCTGCATCTGATACTGCTCGACGAATTCGGGCGTCAGCACGCGGTACACGTGCGACATGGCATAGCCTTTATAGGGTATCCACACCAGGACTTTATCCTTGCCCGACGGCCCGACCCAGTAGAACGGCTTGTTCTCCCACTGCACCAGGATGTCGCCGATGCGGTCGAAATAGTTCGGGGCCACCGAGAAGTACTTGATGCCCGCCTGGGCCATGGCCGGCACGCTGCCCCAGGTGTAGCCGGGCACGTCGCTGATCATCGCCGAATCGAGCGTCACGCCGGTCTGCCGCCGCAGCTCGGCGGCGAAGCGGAACAGGCGCATCAGTTCTTCGGGCCGGCACAGGCCGGTCAATTCGTTGAGATACATGCCGCACAGCGCGACTCGGCCCTTCTTCACCGCATCGAGGAATGCCGCACGCTGCGGCGGGTTGAGCCGGTGCAGGTAGAGATCCGCGGCCCAGAGCACTTCCACGTTCCACACGAAACGCGAGCCCGGCGGGTAGTGGGCCGTCTTCTCGGCATACTGCATGCCCGCCAGCAGGTTGTTGACCTGCTTGTCCTCGATCTCGGTCTGGATCTCGGTGTAGCCGATGTCGGTGTGCGAGTGCGGAAGGACAAAGATTGTGGTTTTTCGCGCGGGCTTGACCGGCACGCCCCGTGCGGCCATCGTCTTGCCCGCATAGTCGACAGCCACTTCCAGCGGCCGTTCTGCCTCGATCGCCGCGATCGTGTAGGAGAACGTCTGGGTGCCGAACGAGAGGTGGATCGGCTTGGGTTCCTGGCCTTGAACTCGCAACACTGCGGCCACAGGCGTGCCGTACGGGTAGTCCAGCGACACGCGCAGCGGCTGCACCAGGCCCGTCGGCCGGCGTTCGACCACGGGCACGGCGATGGCCTCGATACCGATCGCGCGGGGCGCGGCGTCGACCTCCGTGGTCGTATAGAAGACGATCTCCGAGCCCCCCACCGTGCTGTGCGGACTGCCGAGCTTGGTCACTTGCCAGCGGACCCGCTGGGCCGTGACCGGCTTGGGCAGAGCGAAGAACGACACTCCACCACGCCGGTTGACATGGTGCACCGTGAACGTGGCCATCGCCTTGCCCGCGGCGTCCAACGGCGTCAGGTGCGATTCGGCGATCGTAGCTGGGTCGTTGCGGTCCACGTGCCGGAACGCGGCGATGCGGACCGGGACCCCGAAATCGAATTCCACGAACGTCTCGGTGCCCTTGGCGTTCGAGGAAAACTCGGTCTCGGCCTTCCCGTCCACCAGCCTCGCGACAGCGAAGTTCGGGTGCGGGTACACTTCCGCCGAGGCCACGATCTTCGGCGCCGGCAGCGGCACGAGTTTCGCAAAGGACGGGTCGCCTGCGCCGGCATGAGCGGTCTGCCAAGCGAACAGCGTCATCACGGCGCCCCAT
>CAZFKF010000342.1:0-5940 GCA_964518805.1 uncultured Planctomycetaceae bacterium
GTCGAACAGGGCGACGCTCGTGGCGCCGCTGTAGGTCCAGTCGCCGGCCAGGGCCACGTTGGCAAGCGACGTCGTCTGCCCGGGTCGAAGATCTTCCAGTCCCGGTTGGACCGAGAAGACGGCCATCGGCTCGACAACCATCCGCCAACGAAGCAAGCGGGCCTCGCACGCGGCCGGCCAGATCGTCTCAATTTCGCCGCGGACACGGGCCAGGATCTCGTCGCGCCCGCCGTGCCGCAAGTCGTGGGCCGCGCTGATGACGACTTGATAGTAGAAGCCCTGCTCGGGTTGGGCGAAGATCCATTGTGCAAGCCGGCCGACGAGCACGGCATGGGGTTGGGCCATGATCGGGCGGTCGAACCACAGGTGGACGGCCGCAATCGGCGCCGCAGGAATCGCATCGACTCCCGCCAGCTCCGGCATTCTCTCCAGTGCGGCCGCCGAAAACAGCCGGCGCACGCCACGCCACGGTATGGCCACGATGAAGCCGTCGAAACGACTTCGCGAGCCGTCGGCGCGCACGATCGCGGTTGCCCGAGCGCCGTCGACGTCGAGGCCTCTGACGCGCTCGCCCAGGTGAACGGCCACGCCGCGGGATTGGAGCCAGGCGCCGATGCGGCGGTCGTAGATTTCGCCGAGCGCGGTACGGGGTAAGAAGAGCTCGTAGGCTCGGCGATGGGCCAGCAGACCGTCGCGGAAGACCTTGCGTGCCGCGGCGAGCGAGGCTCGATCCACCGATTCGCTCAGGGCGCTTACCAGAACGACCGACCAGAACCGAGCTATCGACCGCTCCGACTGCCCATGACGGCGAAGCCAATCGCCGATCGTCCCTTCCGCGTCCGCCTTCGTCCTCCGTGGTGAATGATCCTTGTCACCACAGAGGACGCGGGGGGAAGCGGAGGAGGAAGAGGAAGAGAAGGAAGAGGCGGCGTGGCGCTCGGCCCGCATCAGGTGCATCACGACTCGGGCGATGCCCCATCGTTCTGCCAGGCTGAGGTAGCCCAGTCGCAGCAGTGAGGGAAACAGATGCAACGGGGCCGGAAGCGGGGATGCGTTGAAAGGGTATTGTCGCGCATCGGGGCCCACGAACCACAATCGTTCGTGACGCTCGAAACCATCGTCGATCGCCGTGCGGCGGCAGAAATCGGCCCAATTCGTGCAGCATCCCATGGCCACGTGCTGGCAGTGGTCCACAAGCTGCCCAGTCTGCGGATCGGTGAACGATCCGGCCCGGCCGCCCAAGCGGCGTCGGGCCTCGAATAGCTCCACCTCGAAGCCTTGCTCGCTTGCCGCAACGGCGGCCGCGAGCCCGGCCAGTCCGCCGCCGATCACCGCGACGCGATTCATGGCAGGGCTGATCTCCGGGCGGGCAGGCAGGTCCAGCGGAACGCGATCCGCAGCTTCTCCCACGCTGGCAAACGTACACGAGCACGAAGCACGCGTCGCGGTTCGCCGGCGATTCGCTCCAACAGGCGCCAGTACGTGGCGATCATCATCCCAAAGATCCGCTGGCCTGGCGGCTCTAGCCACGCGAACAGCTCGGCGCCGTCGTGATAGAGTTGCCTCGCCCGTTGGATCTCCACGGCCATGAGCCGGTCGAATCGCTCGTCGGCCACGCCGCGCGTTAGATCTTCAAGCGAGTAGGCGCAGGCGTCCATGTCGTCGCGGGGGAGATAGACTCGGCCCCGGGAGGCATCCTCTTTCAGGTCCCGAAGGATATTGGTCAATTGGAGGGCCCGGCCGCAGCATCGCGCCGCGGGAAACGCCTCGTCGTCACGAAACCCCCACACGTGCAGGCAGGCCAATCCGACGGCGGAGGCCACTCGATCGCAGTATTCCGCGAGATCCGAATAGGTGCGAAAGCAGCATTCGCCGAGGTCCATCTCCACGCCGTCCAGGACCGCGAAGAAATGCTCCGCGGGGATGCGAAAACGGCGGCGAACGTCGGCCAGGGCCGGCAAGAGGAGAAGGCCGGGCGATTGGGCGATGGTCAGATCCCCAACAATCTCTGAATCTCCAACTCGCCCCACCGCCCAATCCATGACTTCCGCGACCGCATGGCGCCACCTGCCGATCGCCTCGCGGCGCTCGTCGATCGTGCCGTTGTTGTCGGCCAGATCATCGGTGTGACGCATGAAGGCGTAGATCGCCTCCATGGCCTTGCGCTGAGGGCCCCGCAGGAGGAAGAACGAAGGATAGAAGCTTGATTGGGCCCGCCGCGCCACCTGCCGGCACGCGGCATAGCTGGTCTCGAGCGCGTCAGACGATGGGCTCATGATGCTCCTCGGGCAGCACGCCCTGACGCAACTTCCACCAGCAGCGGATTGCCAGGCGGAGCTTCTCGAACTTCGACAGCACCGGCCGCCTGGTCCAGACGTCGTAGTCCACCTGGCGTATCTTCTCCAGGACGGCCAGCCCGCCATGGGCGAACAGGGCCACGTCCAATCGAAGCGACTCGGGCACCATGCGCACCAGCGGAAGCCCCCGTCGCAGAAAGCCCTCGGCCTCGGCCGCCGCGGCGTCCATCAGTCGGCGGAAGGCCTCGTTACAGGTCCGCTGGGCGAACATCGCCTCGTCGTAGCCGAAGTGTTGCAGTTGGGTCCGCGGCAGATAGATCCGCTTGCGATCCCAATCCAGCGCCACGTCCTGAAGGAAGTTGACGAGCTGTAAACCCGTACAAACGCAATCCGACCGGATCGCGCATTGGGGGGTGTGGCACCGCGCAAGGTAGAGCACCAGCCGACCCACAGGATTTGCCGAGTAGCGGCAGTAGTTCAGTAGCTGATCCAACGTCTCGTACCGACTCTGGCTCTGGTCTTGCCGAAAGGCGACGAGCAGATCGACCCACGGCTCGATCGGAATGGCGAACTCGCGGATCGTGTCGCTTAAGGCGACGAACACCGGATGGACCGCCTGGCCTCCGTAGCACCCACGAAGCTGTTTTTCCCACCAGTCCAGCAGGGCGAGGCTCTGCTGCGGTGATTGCGTCTCGTCGGCCAGGTCGTCGGCCCAACGGCAGTAGGCATAGACGTTGTACAGGTGTTGCCGCAGACTCCCCGGCAGCAGAAAGCTCACCACCGTGAAATTCTCGTAGTGGCGCCGGACCAGCCCACGGCAGTAGCGTCGGGCCTTGCGCAGCGACATCCGCTTGGGCGGGGGTGCCTGGGGACCGTACAATTTCAAGTCGGCGTCGAACAGGCGGCTGGGCATTGGCACTCCGTAGCTTGGCTCTCCCATGCCAAGCAATTCCGGCAATCTGGTCAACTCTGGCTCGGCGCTTTTGGGCCCGGCTACCACGTTGCAGGGGCTGGCGACCTCGGGTAAACCGCCATTATGATAGCTCCCTTGGAGAATGGAAACTATGCGCGTGATCCTCGTCAGCCCGCGCGGCTTCTGCGCCGGCGTCAACATGGCCATCGATAGCCTCGAAGTCGCCCTCCAGCGGTTTGGCCCTCCGATCTACGTCTATCACGAAATCGTGCACAACCGCTGGGTGGTCTCTCAATTCCGCGACCGAGGGGTGATCTTCGTGAGCGATCTTGACGAAGTCCCGGTTGGGGCGCATTTGTTGTATTCGGCCCATGGGGTCTCCCCCGAGTTGCGAAGACGGGCTGCCGAGCGCGGTTTGGCCCCTGTTGACGCCACCTGCCCTCTGGTGACCAAGGTCCACCGCGAGGCGATTCGGTTTGCGGCGGCAGGCTACACGATCCTTCTCATTGGACATGCAGGTCATGACGAAGTGGTCGGAACGATGGGGGAAGCGCCCGATGCAATCAAGCTGGTGGGTAGCGCCGAGGAGGCAGATTGCGTGGAAGTGACAGATCCCGAGAGGGTCGCCTATTTGACACAGACTACCTTGTCCGTCGATGATGCGGCCTTGATCGTGGAACGTCTTCGTCGCCGTTTTCCCAAACTCACAGGTCCCACTCGCGATGACATCTGCTACGCCACGCAGAATCGACAGGACGCCGTCCGCAAGCTATCGCCCGAGGCGGATGTCGTGCTGGTCGTCGGAAGCCAGAACAGTTCAAACAGCCAGCGGCTTGCCGAGCTTGCCAGGTCCGGCGGCGTGTCCGCCTACTTGATCGACGGCCCGGCGGACATCGACTCCGCGTGGTTTCGCGGCGACGAAACCGTGCTGATCACCGCCGGAGCAAGCGCGCCGGAGACGATCGTCGCGCGATGCGTGGCACTGCTCCAGGAGCGTTATCAAGCCTCGGTGGAACACGCGCGCGTGCGCGAGGAGGGAATCCACTTTGTTCTCCCTCGCGAATTGAGGTGACGATCGCCCAAACTCTTCCGAACGCACGACGTTGCTCCTGGAGCGGTCACCACTTACCGCATGGGCCGGCCACGTTTGCGTCCTGCGGGGCGTCTGAACCGAACAGGTTTTCCCCGATCCGCGGCGAATCGGGTGTGCGGATTCTCGGGGCGCGTCGGCAAGGGCGGGCGGGGATTTTCCGGGAATTCCGCGCCCCCCGCGGCGGACCAAGAAAAAGTTTCCCTCCGGCCACGCTCAGCGGTTTGACAGCAGTGCCAGCACGGCTAAAATCAGCACATCGGGTGACACACATAGAAGCGAACCTAGACGGCTTCAGGCCGTCGAAAGAACGTGCCTCTTCCTCCGATCATGGCTTGAGATTCCGGAGGTTGGGGTGCGCGCCGGGGTGGCCGGGAAGTGACCAAGGACGATACGGAGATCGTGTCGGCTGTGCGCGCTGCGCTGGCTGGCAGGGTCGGACAACAGCGCTACGATCTATGGTTCGGAGCAGGGACGCGCTTCGAACTGCGGGACGGTGCGCTGGTCGTCAGCACGCCGAACTGGTTCTTCCGCGACTGGCTGGTATCGAACTTCCGCCGCGACCTGGAAGCCGCTTGCCTCGAAGTGCTCGCCAAGTGCCCGACGCTCGAATTCTCCGTCGACGCCTCCTTGCCCGAGCCGAGGCACGCCGCCGAACGTCCCTGCCGGTCAGAGGCTCCTCGGACGCTGCCCGGTCCCAAGTTGCCGGACCGGAAGAATGCACCTTCGTCGCGACGGACCTCCGGCGACGGCGATGGCTCGCCATCGGCCGGAAACGCTCCGGCGCGGCGGCGCCACGCCGATTTCGGCACGTTCGTCACGGGCGCGTCGAATCGACTGGCTCGGGCTGCGGCGGAGATGGTCGTGGATCGCCCGGGGGAGTTGTCGCCGTTGGTCCTCCACGGCCCAACGAGCCTGGGCAAGACGCACCTGCTGGAGGCGATCTGCCATGCCGTGCGTAAGGCGCGGCCCGGCGCCTCGGCCATCTATCTTACGGCCGAGCAGTTCACGGCCGGTTTCCTCCAGGCTCTGCGGGGGAGCGGCTTGCCCAGCTTCCGACAGAAGTACCGCAGCGTGGAACTGCTGGCGATCGACGATCTTCAGTTCTTCTGCGGGAAGAACGCCCGCTACACGCAGTTGGAACTTCTGTACACCATCGACTCCTTCCTGCGCGATCGACGACAGATTGTCTTCGCCGCAGATCGTTCGCCGTCGGAGTTGAGCGATCTGGGCCAGGAGATGTGCACGCGTCTCGAAGGGGGAATGGTGTGCCGCGTCGAGGCGCCCGACTACGAGACACGCTTGGGAATCCTCACGCAGATGGCCAAGCGACTTGACGTTCACCTACCCGACGACGTGCGGGGCCTCATCGCCTCGCGGCTGACCAGCCATGCGCGCGAACTGTCGGGAGCGATCTGTCGGCTGCGCGCAACCAGCCAGGTGCTGAATCGGCCGATCAGCCTGGACATGGCCGAAGAGGCGCTGGCCGACATGCTTCGCCCGGCGGGCCGGCTGGTGCGCCTGCCCGACATTGCCAAGGCCGTGTGCGACACGTTCGGCGTCGACCCGCGCAGCCTGCAATCGAGCCGGAAGGCCAAGAGCGTCAGCCATCCGCGGATGCTGGCCATGTGGCTGGCGAG
>CAZFKF010000343.1:0-5923 GCA_964518805.1 uncultured Planctomycetaceae bacterium
GAGGCTCAACCGCCTGGGCACCGAGTTGGCGGCCCTGCCCAAGGGGAATCTCCTCGCCCGGCTGGAAGAGATCCGGCATCGTTATCCTGACGTTTACGAGCAATTCCGCGAGGCGCGTCAAAGGGCAGTCGATAGCATTTTTCGTCAGGCCCTGGCGGCCGCCACGCACGACGGAGCGTTGCGCGAGGGGCTCAATCCCGAGGTTTTGAAAGTCATCTTCTGGGCGGCGGTGGTGGGGTTGATTGAAAACCCGGCCCTGGTCTCCTCGAACATCTCGCTGGCCGAGGTCTTCGCCACCGTCACGGCGGTCTTCCGCCACGGCATTCTGAAGGATTCGGACGATGCAGCCGATTAAGGCCGACCGTAAGAAGTCGCTCCAAGGACTGTTCTTCGTGATCACGGCGGCGGCCGTAGCGGGTTGCCAGCGGCGTGAAGTGCCGCCGTCGCCGCCGATCGCCGTTCAGGTGGCGGCGCTGAGGTCAGAGCCCGTGACGTCAGCGACCCGCTTCAGCGCTACGGTGCGCGAGCGGCACCGGATCGAACTGTCGTTCAAGGTGCCGGGCACGGTGGTGTCGCTGCTGCAGGTCCCGGGGTTCGACGGCAAGCCCCGCGACGTCCACGAGGGAGACGCCGTGACCTCGGATCCCAACCGTCCCCTGGCCAAACTCGACGAATCGGATTACCAGCGGCGGCGCAGCTCGACCGAGGAGCGACTGGCGCAGGCCCAGGCCAAGGAGCGTGCGGCCTTGGCGGGCGTGACGGCGGCTCGGGCGGGATTCGAGCGGATCAAGGCCCTGCGCGAGCGGGATTCCGTCCCACAACAGACCTACGACGACACCCTGGCCAAACGCGATTCGGCCGAGGCCGAGTTGGATGCGACGCGGCGCGAGGTGCGGGCCGCCACCGTGGCGCTCCAACAGGCCGACGACGATCTCAAGAACTGCCGGCTCCAACTCCCGATTCCCAGCGCGGTCGTCTCCCGCAAGAACATTGAGGGGGGCGAACGCGTGCTGGCGGGGCAGCCGGTGTTCCAAGTCATGGACCTGTCGCGAGTGCGGATCGCGTTCGGCGTGGCCGATACGAAAGTCGGCCATTTCAAGATCGGTCAGAGCGTCGATGTCGTGGCCGACGCCTTTCCGGGCGAGCGGTTCGCCGGGCAGATCACGAAAATCGTGCCGGCCGCCGATTTGAAGACGCGAACCTTCGAGATCGAACTGACCATCGCCGAACCCAAGGGCCTCAAGCCCGGCATGGTGGTGACGATCCTCGTGGGCCGTCAGCAAAGCATGATGCTGCTGCCGATGACGGCGGTCCATCGGGGCGAGAACGACGGAGAATGTTTCGTGTTTGCGGTGGTTGACGAAGGCGGCCAGCAGGTCGCGCGCCGGCGCCGGGTGGCGTTCGACGGCGTCTACGACAACCGGCTCCGGCTGGTCGAGGGAAGCCCCTGCCAGGTGAAGGCCGGCGACGCCGTCGTGGTCACCGGGAGTTTCCGGCTTACCGATGGACAGGCCGTTCGGGTGCTCGACGTCCAGGAACCCGACCTTCGCATCGGCATATAGCGGCAGGCGCCTACGATGACCACATCGCAGTTCTTCGTCTACAAACGGCCGGTGGCCTGGACGGCCCTCGTGGCCACCATGTGTTGGGGCGCGTTCGCCTACTTTGCGATGCCGCAACGGCACGATCCGATCATTCCCATCCGCATGGCCACGGTCGTCACGATCTATCCCGGCGCGCAGGCCGAGAAAGTCGAACAAGAGGTCACGCGCAAGATCGAGAAACAGGTCAGCCAGTGCGGCCAGGTCGAAAAAGTCCACTCGTTGAGCCGGCAGAGCCTGTCGGTGGTCTTTGTCGAACTATTCGAGTCGGTCAAAGACACGGAGCAGGTCTGGCAGGACCTGCAAGGACGGCTGGAACTGATCGCCGATCTTCCGTCCGTGGCGGGACGCCCCGTCCGGCCGAGCCTGAACAAGGACTTCGGCGAGACCGTGGCCGTGATGCTGACCATCTCCAGCCCGAAGGTCTCCGACTTCGAGATCTCCGAGCGCGCCAAGAGTATTCGGTCCGTGCTCCAATCGTTTCGCGACCGCCGGCCCGAGGCATTCCGCCGCGATCGCGTCTCGGCGGTGCTGGTCTATCCGAACACGGTGGGCCGGTCGTACGTGCTCTGGCTCGGGCAGAGCCTGCTGGAGCGGCTGGCCCAGTCGGGGCTCATCCACGACGCGCACATCGTCGAAGCCCCGAGCACGGGATGCCTTGATTTTCAGTTGACGGCCGGCAAGACCGACGAACAACTGATCGCCGAATGCCTGCGGTGGGAACGCGACACGCTCGGGACCGGCCTGGCGCATCCCGACATTTGGCCCGGCGTGCTAGTCCGCGATCTTGCAACCCTCGAATCCCGGCTGCGGCAATCGCCTCGCGATCCGCTGGGCGGGCCCGATCGCTACAGCTACCGCGACATGCGGCGTTTCGCCGACCTGATTCGCGACCGGCTCAAGCAGTATCCCACGGTGGGCAAGATCGACGAGATCGGCGTGCAGGGCGAGGTAGTGAATCTCTATTACAGCGGCCGGCGGTTCAGCGCGCTGGACCTCTCGCCGCAGGCGATCGCCGCACGGCTCGAACGCCGCAACATCAATCTGCCCGGCGGGCGCATCGAAACCCCGGACCAGAACGTGGTCGTACACCCCAGCGGCGAGTTCAAGAGCGAGCAGGAGGTGGGCGAGGTGGTCATGGACGTCCAACGCGGGTATCCCACCTACCTGCGCGACCTGATCGATATCGTGCGCGGTTATGAAGATCCGCCCGGCGTGATGAATCTCCGCTCGATCAAGGTCGACGCCACCGATCCGCCGGAGGCCAAGATGCCGGGCGAACTGCGGCTTGGCCTGGCCAACGGCCACGAGGAGGCGACGCTTGCGGCGCACGCCCGCCTGCAAACGACCCGGGCCGTCACTCTGGCGGTGCGGCAAATCAAGGGCTCGCACATCGAACAGTTTGCCCGCGACGTGGACGCGGCCATGGCCTCGCTGCAGGGCGTGTTGCCCGACGACTTGCAGATCGAGCGGACCCACGACGAACCCAAGGAGGTCCGCGAGAAGATCAAGCAGTTCGACCAGAACCTGATCGAGGCCGTGGTGATCGTGGTGATCGTGGCGCTGGTGTTCATGGAATGGCGGAGCGCCCTGCTGGTGGCCGTGTCGATTCCGGTCACCGTGGCCATGACGCTCGGGTTGTGCCAGTTGATCGGCATCGACCTGCAACAGGTGTCGATCGCGGCGATGATCATCGCCTTGGGGCTGCTGGTCGACGACCCGGTCGTGGCCGGCGACGCCATCAACCGCGAGTTGGCCCACGGCCAGCCGCGGGACGTGGCCGCCTGGCTCGGGCCGCAGAAGCTCGCCCGGGCCATCCTCTACGCCACGGTCACCAATTGCGTGGCGTTTCTGCCGCTCTTGCTGGTCAAGGGGCGCGTGGGCGATTTCATCTACTCGCTGCCGGTCGTGGTGACGGCCTCGCTGGTCAGCAGCCGCATCGTCTCGATGACCTTCATGCCGCTGTTGGGCTACTATGTGCTGCGCGGGCAGAAGGGATTCGAGTCCGCCGGCGACGGCCGGGGAATCGGGGCCCGATTTGCCCGGGCATACCGTGCGTTTTCGCGCTGGTGTCTCGATCACAAGGCCGTTGCCTTAGGCGTTTGCTTCGTGCTCCTGGCGGGCGGCGCCGTTTCCTTGCTTTCGGTCGGGTCGGCGTTCTTCCCCAAAGACCTGCACGGCGTCTTCACCGTCAATGTACGGCTGGCCGAAGGCACTCCCATCCGCCAGACCCAGGAGGAGACGCTCCGCGTCATCCACCAGATGGATCGCCTGGCCGGCGACAAGATCCGGGCGTACACGACGTTTGTGGGGCAGGGCGGGCCCAGGTTCTGGCTGTCGATCGTGCCCGAGCAGCGGGCCGACAACTACGCCCAGGTCCTCGTGCACACCACGAGCAGCCATGTCACCGAAGACGTCGTGCGTCTGCTCAAACGGGAACTGCCGCCGCAGATCCCCGCAGCGCGAGTGACCATCGAACAGTTGGAAACCGGTCCGCCGATCGGTGTTCCCGTTCAGATTCGCCTCTTCGGCGACGACCTCGAACCGCTTCGCCGCGTGGCCGCCAGGTCAAACAGCAGCTCCGCGCGATTCCGGGCACCGACAACATCCACGACGACTGGGAAGCCGAAGTCCTCCAGGTCGGCGTCACGATCAACCCCGACCGGGCGAACATCACGGGGATTACGAACCAGGACGTGGCCCTGTTGCTTCAGACTGGCCTGTCGGGCACGGCCCCCACCTATCTGCGCGAAGAAGACCGGCTGATCCCCATCACCTTCCGCCTGCGGAGCGACGAACGGGCTCGGATCGACGAGATCGCCAACCTCGACGCCTTCAGCTCGCTCACGAACGCCCGCGTGCCGATCAGCGAAATAGCCAGGATGTCGACTGAGTTCGTCTCGCCCAAGATCTGCCGCCGCGATCACCAGCGGTGCATCACGGTCAAGTGCGACACCGTGCCGGGGGTGCTGGCCAGCGGCGTGGTCCACCAGATGCAGACGCGGCTCGGCACGCTTTCGCACCAGTGGCCGCCGGGTTATCGCTTCCAGTTCGGCGGCGAATACGAAGAGCAGGCCAAGGGATTCGACGCCGTGACCGTGGCCCTGGTGGCCTCGCTGGCCCTGATCTACCTGGCCCTCGTGCTCCAGTTCAACAGCGTGACCAAGCCGCTGGTGGTGTTCGCCGGCGTGCCCTTCGGCATGATCGGCGGCACCATGGGGCTGCTGCCGTTTCACACGCCGTTCGGATTCATGGCCTTCCTGGGCGTGGCCTCGCTGGCCGGTGTGATCGTCAGCCATGTGATCGTGCTGTTCGACTATATCGAAGAGGCCTGCGAGCGCGGCGAATCGCTCCACGACGCGGTGATCGACTCGGCCCTGGTCCGGCTGCGGCCCGTGCTGGTGACCGTGCTGGCAACCGTGGGCGGGCTGATCCCGCTGGCCATCGAAGGCGGCCCGCTCTGGCAGCCCATGTGCTACGTCCAGATTGCCGGCCTGCTACTGGCCACCGTGGTCACGCTGGGAATCGTTCCCGTGGTGTACGTGACGTTCGTCGAGAACCTGAAACTGATCCGCTGGGAACCCGAACGGCACACCGTGCCGACGCCCGAGTCGTAGACAGAGCGAGGGGAGAAGGGAAAAGAAGACGGGAAAAGGGGGAAGGCAGAAGAAGAGTCCCCGTCTCCCCTCTCCCGCAAGCGGGAGAGGGGCCGGGGGTGAGGGAATCGAGCGCCGGTGTGTTTCCTGGTGTTCTACAGCGTCCAGCCCTGGCGGTACTGGCGGCGGACGTAGGCGTTGGCGTTGGCGTCGTTTGTGACCTGCATCTTTTCGCCGTCCCACAGCAGGCGACGGTCGGGGAAGCGAACGGCCAGGTTGCCCATCAGCACCATTTCGGACAGCGGGCCCGAGAAATCGAAGTTCGAGCTGGCCGGCTTGCCGTCCTTGCACGCCCGGACCCAGTCTTGCTCGTGGCCGTCCAGCCCGCCGGGGATGCGATCGATCGACTTGGCCGGCTGTTTGAACGCGCGCATCTTCGCTTCGGGAATCAGGCGCGGGCTGCGTCCGTAGCAGCCGCACATCAACTGGCCCTTGTCGCCGATGAACAGCACGCCGCCGTCGTCGTCGCCCATGCGGCGGCCCTCTTCGAGTTCATCGGGGCGAGGAGGCATCATGCCGCCGTCCCACCAAGTGAGCTTCACTTCGGGCATGCCGTCGCGCGCGGGGAACTTGTAGCGCACGATCGTCGAGCGCGGATATTGCTCGTTCTTGGGATCGGTCTTCTGCCAGAGCCCCTGCCAGTAGGTCGAGATGCAGCCTTCGACG
>CAZFKF010000344.1:0-5910 GCA_964518805.1 uncultured Planctomycetaceae bacterium
AACCCGAAAAGCAACGGTACGGCCTGAGTGGCGTCCGGACCAGCCTGGCCTACCGTTACGAGACCCAAGATTATCAGGCATCGCTCGCCGTCCAACGCACGCAGCCGCGCCTGACGGCTCGCACAGTCTCGTTCTTCCGCGTGGAATCCGACGCCCTGGTCGTGCACACCGAGATCGCCTATCAGATCGAAGAGGCGCGGGCGCGACAACTGAGCCTCACCCTGCCCATCGATACGCCGGCTTCGCTCTCGATCCGGAGCCTGGACCGGGCGCGGCTGAAGGAGTTCACCAGCGAACCGGCGGGCGACCGCCGGCGATGGAACGTGCTCCTCGAGGAGCCGCGCCGGGGCGAGGTCCGCCTGGCTGTCGATTTTCAGCAGCCGGTGCCCGAGGGGAAGCTCAGAGAGTTTCGCGTACCGATCGCGCAGGCTGAGGCGGTGGCTTATCAGTCGGGCCTCGTGGCCGTGGAAGGCAGCGCGGAACTCGACGTGCAGGTGAGCACCGAGGAGACCACGCGCCGCGTCGACGTCGGCGAATTGGTCGACGCCGTCTACCAGCCCGGCCGGCGGCTCCTGGGCGTTTGGGGGTTCGTGGGCAATCCGCCGCCCGTGAGGGTCAGCGCCACGCATCACCCTGGATACGGTCTTTACCCCGCGATTGTCCAGAAGGCCGAATTGAGCACGGCGTTCTCGCCCGACGGCGTGGCCCAGACCTCCGCCACGTTCCAACTCCGCACCAAAGCCGTGTATCTCGAAGTGGCCCTGCCGGGCGAGTCGGAACTGTGGTCGATCCTCGTCGACGACAAGCCGGTCAAGCCGCAGAGCGAACAGGGCCGGCTCCTGGTGAGCCTGCCTGCGGCTCCCGCCAACCAAATGCGCCATCTGAAGATCGTCTACGAAACGCCGATCCTCACGGTCCCGCTGGCGGGCCAGGTGAGAATGCTCGCGCCGAAGCTCCTTTTGCAGGCCGAACGCGAGTCGGCGGCCGTCGAAGTTCCGCTGGCCGATCTTGTCTGGCATCTCTATCTGCCCAGCGGCTACGAAGTGATCCGCGCCGACGGCACGGTTATCGGCCAGATCCAGCCGCCGCAAGTCGCGGCCCTGAACGTAGCCAAGGCGGGGCTCGCGATGGTGGGGTTCAATCCCTTCCTGATGTATCGCACGCATACGAACTGGCGAGCGGAGGTTGCGAAATCGGCTCCTGCTCCAGCGACGACTATGTTTGCTCCGATGGGCGAAATGGCGTCTCCAGAATCATCGAGTACGCTCTCGGTTGGGTCGGGTCCGCATTCGTTGCTGGCGAATCAATACAGAGCACCGGGCCAAGATTCCTTTTCGCGAGCACCCGCGCCGAAGGCGCCCATGCCGGCGGCAATCGCACAGCCGAAGTCCGAGCGATCGCCGGGAGCGATCGGCGTATCACGACGCCAATCTGGCCAGGGGCAAATGGCTCGACCGGCCGAGAAACCGGCGGAACCCCAATTGCAGATGCATTTTGCGCGTGACGGCGAGAAGGCTGCGGAGATCGCGCCTCCACCGGCTTCACGTGCCCCTGCGGCCGTCGCAATGCCGGGGTTGCAGCCCCAGAGTGGCCCCCGGGCACGCGATCTAGCCGCGATGCCGGAATCCGCGAAACCCAATGCTTCTCCAAGCATGCAGGGCGGGATGGGAGGCATGGGCGGCATGCCGGGAGCCCATGGCGGCGGGCAGCCTCAAGCGAGTTTGTCGGCCGCTTCGACGCCCACGATGGCCCCGCCAACTCCGTCGCCGCAGTATACCGTCGGGAAGACCGTCTATGAAACGAAACCCAGAACGGCTCCCTATCAAGCCCGGACTGAAGGGCTGAGCAGCCTGAACATCGATCTTCAGACGTCCTCGCACCGTCCCGGTCAGAGCATCACGTTTGCGAGCCTGGGCGAAGAGCCGGAACTGATCGTCACGCTGGCCAATCGGCCGCGTTTGGCGGCCTTGGGGTGGGCGATTGCCTTGACCATCGCACTGGTTGGCGTGGCCCGCACGAATCGCTCGGCCGGGGCCAAGACGCGTCTGGTCCTTTGGACCATGGTCATCGGCACGCTCGTGCCGCTGGCGCCCTACGGCGACACGCTCACGCTCCCGGCCAACATGGCCGTGTACGCGGCGGCCCTGCTGGTGCCGTATTACCTGATCGCCGCTTTGCTCAAGTGGTCTGCGGCGGGCATCCGGCGACTCGCTGCGCGGTTTTGGAAGCCGGCCGCCGCGGCGGCTGCGATGCTGCTGGCCGCGGCATGCATCGCGACAACCGCCACGGCCGATGAGCCCGCGAAGACGGGGCCGTACGTGATCGAAGTGGTCGGCCCACCAGAACCGGTGGATATCCCCGACGACATAGTGATCCTCCCCTACGATCCGGACGCGAAAACCGGCATTCAAGAGGCCAAGCAGATCCTCGTACCGTACGCCAAGTACGTCCAGTTGTGGAACCTGGCGCATCCCGATCAGCGGCTCGGCGAAAAGGCCCCGCCCGCCCCGTTCGCGCTTGCCAACGGCCAATACACGGCCACGCTCCAAGGCGAAGAGTACCTTCTGCTCGAAGGGCAGTTGGAAATGGATGTCTTCACCGATCAGTTCGTCGAGATACCGCTTTCCCTGGAGGGAGGCGTCCTGGCCCGGGCCGAGTTGGACGGAAAGCCCGCGCAGCTCCATGTCGTCCAGCCAACCGGGCCCGCGCCGAACGCTCCCGCACAACCGCCGGTGCAGCAGGCGGCCAATCCATCGCCGAAGGGCCCCAGTCCGTTGGTGGTCGTCCAGGCGTCGGGCAAGGGACGGCACAAGCTGCATTTGGCCGTTCGCCTGCGTTTGGAACGTCGCGGTGGATGGCGGGCCGTGGAAGGCGCGATTCCATCCGCTTCGGCGACCGCCCTGGCCCTCATCGTCCCGCAATCGCAGACCGAGGTTCGCCTGTCGCAAGTGGCCGATCGGCGAAGCTACGAGACGTCGCAGCCGGGCCAGAAGATCGAGACTGCCCTGGGGCCCGACGGCCGGATCGGACTTCAGTGGCGGCCGAAGGTGGGAGAGTCCCAGGTCGACCGCAGCCTTACGGCCCAGTCCGATGCCGTGCTCGACCTCCAGGAGGATGGCCTGCGCGTGGTTTGGCAAGTAGCCCTGGAGTTCCGCCGCAGCCAGCGCGAGTCGTTCCGGCTGTTCGTACCCAGCAAGTATCTCGTCGAGAAGGTCGAAGGGCCCAACGTGCGCGGATGGGAGATCCGCAAGGATCAGGGACGCCAGGTGGTCGATGTCACCCTGCTCAAGGCAGCGAAGGACAGGGAGCGAATCACGCTTCGCCTGTGGCACGCCAGGCGCGTGGGCGACGCCGCCCTCAGTCAGTTCGATTGCCCGCTGGTCAACGTGGCCGATGCAGCCCTGGAGAGCGGCCAGGTGACCATCCGCCGCAGTCCGCTTCTGGAGGTACAGACGCTCAACGTCTCCCGTGCCACGCGGATCGATCTGGCCGATAAATCTGCGCAACAGGCCGTGGCAGCCGCCGGAGTGGCCGACAGCCCGCTGGGCATCCGGCCCTACGAGGCCTACCAGTTTTCGTCGATGCCCTTTACGGTGCGCCTTTCGGCCGCGCCGGTGGCCGGGCATGTGACGGCCAGCATCGAGACCGTGCTGAAGGTGGCGGCCTACGAGCGCGGCCTGGAGAGCCGCGTCAAGCTCGACGTTCGCGACCGGCCGATCTATCGCGTGGAGATGTTCCTGCCTGAAGAACTCAAGCTGCAACACGTCGCCGCCCCCGGCGACTTCCAATGGACGATCACCCAGGTCGACAAGCGACCGCTTCTGACCATCCTTCTGGCGGCCGGGCGCTCTGGCGAAGTGCCGGTGGTGCTCCGCGGCACGCTCGGCGGCCACGGTCTAGTCGACAGGGTGCCGCTTCCTCGCCTGGAAGTGCGCGGCGTCGAGCGACAGGAAGGGGACATTGCGGTGCAGGCCGACCCGGCGTTCGAACTCAAGGCCGTTGGTCTCGTGGACTGCGACAGCGTGTTGCGCGACCAACTGCGGGCGTGGCTCAAGCCCGAACTGATGACGGCTACGGTCCTTGCGCTTCACCACCGCGGACCGGCCTATCGCGGCGAGCTTCAGGTCGGGCTGCGAAAGCCCGACATCACCTGCGACACGATCACCAACGTCACCTTCACGGGCCGCGCCATCGAGGAGACGATCCTGCTGGATTTCAACATCGAGCAGGCCGGCGCGCGGGAACTTGTCTTCCTCTTGCCGGCGTCGCTGCGCGAAAGCCGCATCCAGGTTCCGATGCTTCGCCAGAAGACGGTCGAGCCGGCGGGCCCGGAACCCGGGGCCCCCGTGCGCGTGCGTCTCGAACTCCAGGACGAGGTGATGCATAAGGTCCGCGTCCTGGTGCAGAACGATCGCCTCCTGACGGCCGCGCGCAGCAACGCGCCCATCCCGGCCGTCGAAACGGGCGCTCTGCGGCGGCAATTCGTCACAATTCAAAGCTCCGGCCGCGACGAAGTGGTCGTCGAGAGTGCCGCAGGGCTCGATCCGCTCAGCCGCCAGCAGGAGCAGTGGCGGATCCTCGAGAGCACGTTTGGAGGCGACGTCCGCCGCGCCTACCTCGTGCAGCCGGGAGCGAAGGACCCGCAACTCGTGCTCGCCACGCAGGCACGCACTGCGATGGTCATGGCGGGGGCACGCATCGGGTTGGCCGAGACGGCCCTGGTCGTGGACGCTCACGGCGCCTATCGCGCCGAGGTGACCTACCACGTGAGCAACACCACGCGGCAGTTCTTCGAGATCGAACTGCCGGAAGGCGCGACCCTCTGGACCGCTCTCGTGGCTGGCGAACCGGTCAAGCCAATCCAGGTGTCGCTCCACGACTCCCCTCTCCCGCCTGCGGGAGAGGGGCAGGGGGTGAGGGCTGAGTCCATCAATCCGCGCCGCATCCGAATCCCCCTCGTCAAAACCGCTGCCGGCGATCTCGATTACCCGGTGGTGCTCAAATACGGCGGGCAGTTCGGGTCGCTGGGAAAGCTGTCCGACGTGGACTTCCCCTTGGTCCACACCCTCGACGTCGACGTCGAACTGAGCCACGTCCGGCTCTATCTGCCCGAAACCTACCGTTTCTTCCACTTCGGCGGCACGATGCGCCTGGCCGACAGCGATGACGAACTGGTGGCTGGCCAGCTCTCGTACGAGACCAAGCAGGCCCAGCGCCTGATCGACACGATGCGTCAGGCGGACGACTTCGCCAAGGTTCGCGCGCAGAGCAATCTGAAGCAACTGGGGCTGGCGGTGAGCACGAAATCGCAGGCCCGATCGAGCAGCAGCGAACGCGTGCAGCAGGAGTTGGCCCAGAACACCGCGGTGTTTCAGAACGCCGATAAGGAACTGAAGAAGCTGGAGCAGACCCCTGCTCGGCGCGACGCCGAGGACAACCGGGCCCGTTTGAACTCCCTCTACGAAGACCAGCGCACCAGTCGAGCAAAGAACGTGGTCAAGGACCTGGGCCGCAACTTCGACGCCCCCGCGGACGCGAGCAAACCGGTCGACGCAGGCGGCGAACAACTCAACCCGCAGTGGCTGGCCAACAACCAACTGGCCAGCGCCCCGGCGCCGGCGGACAGCAAGGAGAGCAAGGACAAGCTTGGCGTCTCGCCCCGGTTTTCCAAGGGCGGCAAGGTTGCCGCGGACGAATCGATTCTGGCCAACCCCGGCATCGCGGCTCAGCAACCGGCAAGCCCTCCCCCGCCGGCGCAGGCCCAGGCAGCAGAAGGCCGCCGTAGCGGCTCGAAGGCCGACGCGGTAGAACGCTATCAGCAGAGGCTCCAACGACAGCAAAGCGTTGCGAATGAACTGCATGAACTCGAACAGCGTCGCATGCCTGCTTCGCAAGAGGGACAGCAAGCTG
>CAZFKF010000345.1:0-5888 GCA_964518805.1 uncultured Planctomycetaceae bacterium
GCCGTCGGTGTAGGCGATCGTGTAATTGGTCAGTCCGATGCCGATGGCGGCGCCGGCGGTAATGGAATAGGTGGTTGCGGCAGCGGTCGCCGCAGCGCCGCTGCTGGCGAGGGTGACGCCGAAGACCGTATCGCCGTTGACCAAGCCGCTGGTCGTGAAGGCCGTCGTGCCGAGCGTTAGCGCCGTGCCGTAGGTCTTGTTTCGATCGTCGGCGGTGATGGTCAACTCCTTAGGATTGACGGTCAACACGTTAAGGGTGTACATGATGAAGTAGTTGTCCAGGCCCGTGCCCGTGGCCGCACCGGCGTTGATGATGTAGACGCTCACGGGCGCCGTGGCCGCAGCGCCGCTGCTGACGAGGGTGACACCGGTGACCGTATCGCCGTTGAGCAGGCCGTAGGTGGTGAAGGCCGTTGTTCCGAGGGTCAGCTCGGTGCCGTAGGTCTTAGTGCGACTGTCAGGGACGATGGTCAATAGCATCCTTATGACAGTCAAGGCGCCGTCGGCGTAGGTGATCGTGTAATTGCCCAGACCGGTGCCCGTAGCGTTGCTAGCGGTAATGGCGTGAGTCGTCGCGGCAGCGGTTGCCGCGGCGCCGGGGCTGGCGAGGGTCACGCCGGTGACCGTATCGCCGTTGACCAGGCCGCTGGTCGTGAAGGCCGTCGTTCCGAGGGTCAGCGATTCGCCGTAGGTCTTGATGCGATCGTTGGCGGTGACGGTCAGCGCCTTGCGGTCGACGGTCAAGGTGCCGTCGGTGTAGGTGATCGTGTAATTGGTCACTCCGTCGCCGATGGCGTTGCTAGGAGTGATGGAATAGGTGGTCGGAGTTGCGGTGGCCGCCGCGCCGCTGCTGGCGAAGGTCACGCCGGTGACGAAATCGTTGTTGATCAGGCCGCTGGTCGTGAAGGCGGTCGTGCCCAGGTCAAACGCAGTGCCGTAGGTCTTGCTTCGATTGTCGGCGGTGACGGTCAATGCCTTGGGATTCACGGTGAGTGTCGAGGTGGCCGAGGCCGGGTTAAAGTCGTCATCCCCGGCGTAGGCAAAACTAATGGTGTAGGACAACCCATAAGGCACAGGCAATGCGTGCGTGTCGAATGTCGTCGTGAAATGGCCGAAGGAGTCGAGGTGCGCGTCTTGGGTGACTCCGTAGATCGTGATCGACACGACTTCCGAGGGCGGCATCTGAGGGCCGCCGTTGGGATTCAGGGTTCCTGAAACCTCGGTCGGAGCCGCACCGTAAGTGATGGTCGGCGCACTGAGGTCGCTGAAGGTAGGGGTATACTTTCCGGACTCGTTGACGGCAGCAGGTAAGCTGCCCTCGCCGCTGTGCAGGTCGTTCAACACCGTGACCGTCGACAGCGTCAGCCGCTTTTCCAGCGGCTCCAGAGCCAAACGGGTCTTTTTGGGCGTCTGTCGGCAGCGCCCCTTTCGAGATTTCGAAACCGACTGCCGACGGCTCGTACCGAACGCACTGGCAATCCAGCGTGACAGCGACATGATGCAGTCTCCAGGCTCGAGTCCGTGGATCGGGGGGGGTAAAACTCCCAAATCTCCAGCGCGGTGCCAATCGACATCCAAAGGGGGTCCAACTTACACCCAAAGGACGGTATTGATGTACTCAGTGCGTTATCACTGAACATCGCACATTACCCATATTGTTCGACCGAAGCCCCTTACCTCAGTACAAAGCCCCTTTCCGCCCGTATAGAAGGACCGTCTGTAATAATCCCACTCAGGGGCTGCCCGAACGCGCTCCTACACCCCACCTTGAGTGAGGTGGCGGTTAGGGGCACGCGAGAAGAAACCACCCGAGCATCCAACCTCGACCGATGCTGGGGGTCCGGTTGCGTCGACTGTAACGGCGATTGCAGATGTCCTTTTCCTAAGACCATTCCACGTCGAATCGATGGTAGAGGTTCTCCTTTGTGTGATGCCTGGATGGGTTCCCCAAATGGAGGGGTCGATGGCTCTCGAACGTGGATTCGTCTTGGCAGCTTTGATACTGATGAGCCTGACCGCAGCGACCGCAGCCCAACAAGCGGATGCGTTGCCCGCGCCCGAGTCCTTCCGGGATTCCGACGCCTCGACCTTCGTCGGCCGGTGGGCCGTGACGGCCGAGACGCTGATCCTCGACCGGTCGGCCTCGGGAGGCCAGCGTCTGCTGACCGATCCCATTCCCAACGCCGAATTGTTCAACGCCTCGGACCTGAGATTTCCGATGGCTGCTGGCCCTCGGCTGAGCCTGCGACGGCAGGGCGTCCTAGACGGCGAGTTGGAGGTGGTCTATTTCGGGATCGACGGATTTCAGTCCACGGCCAGCTTCCCGAACTCCGCGTTGCCTTCGACGGTCGCCGGTTTGTCGATCGACGACGCGATCGTCACGCCCGTCGACTCGGCCCTCTTCCAATACGACTCGCGGCTTTACAACTTCGAGTTGAACTATCGAAAGCAGGTTCGCGAGCGGTTGACCCTTCTGGCAGGCTTTCGGTGGGTGGAGTTGGAGGATCGGTACGTTGCCACGGGCATCGAAGACGCCAATATGAGCCTATTCACCGATGCGGTGCGAGGCCACAATCACCTCTACGGATTCCAGATCGGGTGCGACGCCAAGCTGCGAGCGCCGGAGAAGCTGTTCCAGATCGACGCCTTGGCCAAGGCCGGCGTCTATGGCAACGCAGTCGGTCTCACGAACGACTACGCCGACACGGTGCGATCCTATTCGGCCAGTTCGTCCAGCGGGCACGTCGCCTTCGTCGGCGAACTCGGACTGATGGCCTCCTATCGGCTCTCGGACCATCTGTCGGCCCGCGTCGGCTATCAACTCCTCTGGCTCGACGGAGTTGCCGTCGGTCCGGAACAGATCTCCAGCACCGACTTCCTTTCCGGTTCTGCCGCGTTCAAGCCCGGCACCGCGTTCTACCACGGGGCCAACGTGGGGCTGGAGTTCCAGTGGTAGCCGGAGTTGACGGCCCCGCGACGCGGCGTATTCTTGAGGCCAGGTGGCCTCGGTTTCGCTGGGGCGGTATTCCGGGGCGTGATTGAAGGAAATGCTAAAGCATAACCTACGGGGCTCAGCGGCTTTCGCAGGTGGCGGTCATGAAGGCGAGGACTTCGTCGAGCACGGCTTGGGGCTGTGAGAAAATGAGATAGTGGTCTTCGTCGTCGAAGACCTTGAGCCGCACGTCGAACCCGGCGCGACGCAGGCACGCGGCCGTCCCCTCGACAAAAGCCCGCGGAATCCGCACGTCGCGGCCGCCGTGCAGGAAGAGAATCGGGCAGTCTCTGCTTCGCGACGAGAACTCCTTGGTCGAGAACAACTCGTCCTCGGTGACCGGCGAAAGGTAGATGAGCCCCCGGAACAGCCCCGGGGCCTTGACCAGCGCCCGCGTCACGCCCAGGGCGCCATTCGAGTATCCCATGAGAAACACGCTACCGGGATCGAGCGGCAGCGTCGCTACCGCCTCCCGAACCACTTCGACAACGCACTCCGCGCCGCCAGGTTTGTCCCAGTTGCCTATCCCGAAGGTCGGAGCAATCACGGCACACCGGTTCTGCCGCGATAGCACCCAAAGGCACGACTTCGTGTTCCCTCCCAACCCGTGCAGGAACACGAGGCAGGGGAGCTTCCTGCCGCCGGTCGTTTCGGGCAGGAACGCGTAGTAGTGGCCCGAGCGGAATTCCAGGCCAACCAACTCGCGGTAGCCCATACCGAGGACCGAGCCGAGGTTGCGAAAGTCAGTGTCCGCGTCCATTGCGTCGTACATCGACGGCACAAGCGACCGCAGCCGGTCGGCTTCTTGCGCCAGGCTCCCGTCGCGAAAACGCATCACACGGACGCCCGCGGCGAGTTGGTCAATCTCTGGAATGACGTTCCAGGGCGAATATCGAGGAAACGCCCCTTGTCCGTGCAGAAAGCGATTCTGAACGGGTCCCTCGCGCGTCCCGCCGTCTGGGGCGGTCATCAGGGGAACCAGGAAGAGCAAGAGGCCGGTCGGGAGCAACACGGCGCAGAAAAGGCGGCGTATTCGTTTGAACCACGGCCGGTCCCAGTATCCAACGGAACAGAAGATCACGCCGCCGAAGACCACGGCGCTCAGCCCGACGCTCCTTCCCCTCAGCGTCACGCCGAAGGCTAGAAGAAGCACTCCGCCCGCAATCAGGCTGACGACAGGCACGCCCACAAGAATCCGGAGGAGGCTCTTGAAAACCTTATTCAAGAACAACGTGGCCCGCGCGTGCAGATTGGATCGCGTGCACCGGAAGCCGCGCCCCTTGCTCGCTGTTCCGTTCAGATTCACATCAAGGCCGTCGTTCACCATGGAAGTTGCACCCGTCTCGGAGATTTCATCATCATCGGAATAACCCGTCGCGGACATCCCCGCTGGGGTAGGATTACCGATCGGCCAACTCCGATTTCCATCACCTCGGCCCATTCGCGAAAAGGGAATTGGACAGGCCCGGTTGCGGGAGCTAGGCTTCAGGTGCCGCGTTTTTGTGCGATCGACACATCAACAATGAGGGTGCCGCAGTGAAGAAGTTGCCTAGTGTCGTGATGGTGCTGTTTGCCATATTCGGCGTGTTGAGCGCCACCGAAATCTGCCTGGCGGATTGTGGCTGCGCAAGCCCGGTCATCGCAAGCCCGGCTCCGGCCTACACGAGCTACGATTCCCCTGTCGTAAGCGTCCCGAGCTATACGACGTACTATTCGGCCCCGCCGGTCTATGTGCCGCCCCCCGCATACACGGCGTACTATTCGGCCTATTCACCGGTCTACCCCAGCTATTACAATGTTGCGCGCTACACGGCGGCGTATCCTGTGTACGTGAACCGGCCGGTCTACCGAACGTTTTACGCCGCCCCAGTTTATGTTCCGGCGAGGGTCTACCTGCCCTGAGCGCCGGCGGGACCGCATCGGCGGAATCGTCACGGTGCTGGCGAGGCTGCGCGTCGGCCCGCGAAGCCGAAGCTCGAGTCCCGCCACTTGGAGTGTCACGACTCGGTGTCCACCGAAAAGGCTACCGCCCTGGTCCTGAAGCTGGTCGAGTTCAGCGAAACCAGCTTGGTGGTGACGCTTTTCACACGTGAGCATGGGAAGATACAAGGACTAGCGAAGGGGGGTAGACGGCTAAAAGGGCCTTTTGAGTCTGCTCTTGACCTATTGGCCCTTTGTCGAATAGTCTTCCTCCGCAAATCGTCCGACGCGCTCGACGTGTTGACCGAAGCCAAGCTTCAACGGCGATTTCGGCCGGCGGGCCACGACCTTTCGAGCCTGTACGCCGCGTACTACGTCGCCGAGCTGTTGAACGAATTGACCGATCAGTACGATCCTCATCCGGAGCTTTTCGATCTGGCGGAAGCGACCTTGGCGGCCTTGGCGGCCGGCGAGCCCGTCCCGCTGTACACGGCGCGGTTCGAGTTTGGCATATTGCGCCTGCTCGGGCACTTGCCTTCGTTGGCGACCTGCGTCGAATGCGGCTGCGAGATCGACATGAGCGGTCGGGTGGCTTTCGGGCAGACTCACGGCGGCGTGCTGTGCAGCCGCTGCCGGGAAGGAAAGCGGGAGGTGGCTTCCGTCAGCGCGGGAGTGTTGCGCCTGATGCAGCAGTTGGCCGAGCCGGACAACGCCACCTGGCGACGATTGGACATCGATCCTCGAAGCCGCGGTGAACTTCGCGGCGTGTTGAATCGTTACCTGGCGCATCTGCTGGGCCGCAAGCCCCGCATGCACCAGCACCTCGGATTGTTGACGAGTTGAACGAACGACCGCAAGGCTAGTGAAGGACAAGGATGTCCTGCATGGTGGCTCGCAACGATCACGTCATCCTGTGGGTAGTGTGTCTGGCGGTCTGCGCGAGCGGGTGCCGATCGGCGCCCTCTCTCGCCAGTCC
>CAZFKF010000346.1:0-5886 GCA_964518805.1 uncultured Planctomycetaceae bacterium
CGCATAAACCTGCTCGATCGTTTCGCGCGGCTCTCCAGCGGCCGCCCGCTCAAAGACCGACGCAATCCGCATGCACACCGCCAGCATCAGGCCCCTCTTGTCGCCAAAATGGCGGTACACCGTGACGCGCGTCACCCCAGCGTGCGAGGCGACCGAGGCGAGGTTGGTGCCGCTGATCCCCCTCGACAGAATTAGATCGAGGGCTGACCGCACAATCCGATCTGTTGTCTCATCGGTCTGCATGATACTAAAGTATCACTTATTGTATCTTTAGTCAAGTTCGCGCAGGGCATCGTCGGCGGTTTGCGGCTGCGCATCGACAGACCGAACTACCAGCGGCTGAGTAGTCTAGTCGGCGGACCAGGGCTCGTTCTTACAGGCCCGAACCGTATTGATGAAGCTGATGGTCAGGCCGATGGCCCGCTCGATCCGTTTGAACCGGCCGCCGTCGTCCACGCTGCTTTCCAGCGCCGGCAGCTCCCGCAGGATGGCAACCAGCCCTTTCTTGTACGCTTGCCGGCCATCGGCCGTAAGATACGGCTCCAGGAGGTAGAGGGCCGGGTCGGGCGAGAAGCCGAACAGGGCGTCGTTCAACTTGAATTCGCCTGGGGAGGCGGTCTTGTGGACCTCGCGGAAGCGTTTGGCGTCCCACTGGCCGAAATACGCGTCCTCGGCGCGAAGGAAGAGTTCCACCAGCTTCTGCTGCGTTTGGGGCCCCTTCGGCTTGTAGTACACCTGGACCGCTTCGGCCAAGGCGTCCTCGATTGCGCGGGACGGGTTTTGCAGCATTCGGCCGCCGACTGCGGTGTTGATCTCCACTGCGGGGTTGACCATCGGGCCCTGGTAGAACATGCAGCCCCGGGCGCCGTCTTCATAGTGGGATCGGATCGCCGTGCCCGTCCGGCGCGGGTAGGGCACGAAATACGACAGGCGGTCCATGCGCGCCGAATGGTAGAGCCAGACTCCGCCGGACGTCCCGTACGCGCAGGGCAACTGCCGGCAGAAATCCTTGCGTTCGGCGTCGGCGACGAACGTCCCGCGCCAGCCTTGATCCATGAAACAGTCGATGTGTTTGCCGAGTTCGAGGATCGCCGCCTTCTCGTCGGCGTTGTAGTGCTCGCGGCCCGAACCGCCGAGCCAGTTGATGGGAATGACGTTGATGACCTTGTCCGGCCATTTTCGCCGGATGTAGTCGGCCGCGCGGATATTGAGGCGGACGTTGTAGCCCACGCCGCCGTACTTGCCGCCGCACTCGGGGCAATCGCACCATCCCAAATCGGCCGATTCCTGGTGCACGCCGGCGAAGTCGAACTCGCCCAGGGCGCAATCGAGGATCTTTTCCACGTACTTCCACGCCTTCTCCTTGGCCCCGCACATGGCGTGGGCGTGCGGTTGGCCGGAGCGGTCCTTGCCGCGGACCTCGGGGTCCTTGCGGATGATCTCATCGAAGCCCCAGGTGAAGAGCCCCAGGCCGAACAGGGTCTTGAGGCCCCGCTGCTTGGCCGAGGCGATCAAGTCCTGGACCTTGCGGCGGCGCTGCGGGTCGCCGAAGGCGCTGACGATATCCAAAGGGTAGCTCGTCGTGGCGAACAGCCCGAAATTGTCCACCAGGTTGAACCCCGCTTCGCCCTGCACATCGAACGCGCGCAGGGCGCTGGCGATCGTCACGTCGTCGAACTGCGGCGCCGGCCAGTTTTCCAGCGGGACCGGTTCGCTGCGCATGTCGTTGATCCATGCGCCGAAGGCCACGCGGTGCTTGTAACCGCGTTGGCCCCCTTTCGACGCCGTCGGCTCGCCTGCTTTGCCTTGCGCGGCGAGTCCGCTGCCGGCCAAAACACCGGTCGCTGCCGCAGAGACGCTCCCGAGGAAACCACGACGGCTGATCGACATGTTCGCGCTCCCATTGGTTCGAGGGAAGACCGGTTGGGGCTCCAAGGCAAACCGATTCCTCGGCCCGCGCTGACTCCCCATGACTGTAGCGGCCCGGCAACGCGTGTCAACGGCGGGCACGCCGCGCAGCGAAGCGTCGCGAATTGGAACATCCGTTCAGAATCCGCGGAGCTCGGTGCTGCTCCGGCGCGGCAGGCCCGGGGAAGGGGTCCGCTTCAACACGAGGTATTGGATGCCGTTCTGCTCGCAGTATTCCCGTTTACCTCCGCGGTCGCCGTCTTCGTTCACGGCGTAGATATCGGGCCGCAAGCGACGGATCTCCGGGTCGGCGTCCAGCCAGCCTTGGCCGCTGGCGATCAGGGCTTGCTTGACGTACTTGATCGAGCCGGCCACATAGCGTCTCTCGGCCTCGGGAAGCAGCGGGTGGCCCTCGCCCTTGAGCGTGCGAATATTGGCGTCGTTGCCGACGACGACGTAGAGATCGCCATACGCGCTGACTTCTTCGGTGAACCGCACGTGGCCCGAGTGGAACCAGTCGTAGCAGCCGGTGACCAGCACTCTCTTGCGTCCCGGCGGCGATGGCGCCGGCGGCGGCTCGGGGAAACCGCTCGTCTGCGACGCGGGCAAGACCCGGTATTCGATGCCGCGCCGCCGGCAGAACTCGCGCCGCGAATCGTTGGTTTCGGTCTCATCATCCACCCAGATCTGTGGCGCGATGGCTTTCAGCGCCGGCAGGGCGTTCGGCTCGACCGGCGACGTCAACGGAATGACCTCCGCCACATAACGCACGGCATCGAGGAAATACCGCCGCTCGGCCAGGGGGAACTTGGGCGGCCTGCCGTCGGCCGCCTCGAACGCTTCGTCGGGCCAGAGGAGCACGGCCACCTCTCCGAGCCGGGCGGCCTCTTCCAGGAACCGCAGGTGGCGCGAGCGGATGTCGTCGAAACCGCCGCAGACGATGACGCGTTTTCTCGGGTTCATGGCTTGCGAAGGCGAGGCTTCGAGCCGCGACCTATCGCAGCCCATTCAAGAAATCGTTGAGGTCCGATTGCGAATCGCCGCGTGCGGCGTTCGAGGCCGAGATTCCGGCCGACGGTTCGGCCGAGGAGTAATTGGTTGCGCCCCCGCCTCGGAAGGACTGCGGGGCTTCGGGAGCTCCGGACTCCGCACCACGATATTCCGGCGTTGAAACGCCTTGGACCGATGCCTGCGGCGATGTCCCTGCGGCCTTGTTTCTCTTGAACGGCCACCAGCCCCGCCTCGCCTTGGCCGGAACCGGCGGCGGGTGCGGAGCCATCGCCGGCGACGGACTCACTTCGGGCGGATTCTCCCACGGGGCCGATTGCGGCTCGGCATCCACGGCCGATTGCGGCGGCACTGCGAATGCGGTGTCGGCTTGGGCCTCGGACCAAGCGCTGAAATCGGGCAGGTTCCCGTCGGCCGGAGCGACTTCCGGCAGCGGAAACGCGATCTCGGCTGCCGCTTCGAGGTTCTCGGCTGCCGCTTCCGGCTCGGTCGGTGCAGGCCCTGCGTCGACTGACGCGATCGGCTCGGGCACGGATGGTGTGCCAGTGTCGGACTCGGCCGGAGTCTCGATCGAGAAGATGCCCCCTTCCACCTCCGGTAGGCCGCCGGCGCCCTCGGGCCACACGGCGAAGGCCTCCGACGCAGGCACCTCGCCCGGTGCTGCCGCGCTGGCCATTGATTCCGGCTGAGACTCGGCGAACGCTTCAAGCTCAGGGGTGGACGGCCGGTCGGCAAGAAAACCGAAAGCTGCGTCTGCGTGCTCGGAAGGCGTGGTCTCGGAAGGGGCCGGCGTCATTTCGTCGGCCGCCAGTTCACTCGCTACGAAGGCCTCAGCCGATGTTGCAGTGGCGGGTTCTTCGTGGTCGAGGGTGACGTCGCCCACGCATTCGTAGTCCACCTCGAACGTCAGCGGGCCGATCGTGAATTGCTCGTGCGGACGAAGCACCGCTTCCTCGATCCTCTTGCCGGCAACGTACGTGCCGTTCGTGGACCGGAGGTCGCGAATCCGCAGGAGGCCGCGCGATTCGAAGATCTCGCAATGCTGCCGGCTGACCATGGGGTGGGCGACGGTGAGGCCCGCCTCGCGGCTCCGCCCCACAACAATCGGGACGGTTAGCGACACCTCCCTCTTGTTCGTTTTACCTCCGGTGACAATGAGTCTGGCTTGCATGGAGGAGAAGCTCCGGTGGGAGACGCCCTAAGGGATCGCGGGGAGGCGGCTGGCGAGGATTGAGGTGGGATGGTCCACCCAACTAGCATTCATTATAGAATCGACACGAGACCACTCGCAACAGCGATGACAGCCAACCATTCCACCCAGAGGAGTTGTTTCTCGGCTGGAATTCGACACGTCGCGAGGTATGTTTTGCTTCGAGGCTGAGAGTGAGGGGCCAATTGCACTTGCAGCCGGTTTCCGGGGGCTTATAATTCCGAGTCTCCGATGACTCACCCTTCCTTAATAGGAGTGAGGGGGTGGGCGTGGTGCTAAGCGGGTGTAGCTCAGTTGGTAGAGCACCACCTTGCCAAGGTGGCTGTCGTGGGTTCGAATCCCATCACCCGCTCTTCACGGAACGGATCTCTCGAACAACGGCTCATCAGCATGTCTCCCAGCGAATCGCACGAACCCGACGATACACTTGCTCTTCCCGAAGGTGCGAAGGATGCAGCGTCGACTTCCGAGGACGAAGAGGAAAAGAAGGTTCCTCTCAAGCTTGACGTGGACGTGCAGACGCGAAGCGCCTGCGAGCGACACGTGGTCGTGAAGGTTTCACGCGAGGACATTGATCGCTATTTAGATAAGGAGTACTCGGAGTTGGTGACCTCGGCCCAGGTGCCGGGTTTCCGCCCCGGGCATGCCCCGCGCAAGCTGATCGAGCGGCGTTTCCACAAAGAGGCTTCCGAGCGCGTCAAGTCGAGCCTGTTGATCGACAGCATTGCGCAGATCAGCGACGAGCGCGAGCTTTCGGCAATCAGCGAACCGAAGTTCGACATCGAGGCTGTCGAGATCCCCGAGGACGGGCCGATGACCTACGAATTCGACCTGGAGGTTCGGCCCGAGTTCGATCTTCCCGAATGGAAGGGGCTGAAGATCGAGCGTCCCGTTCGGGAATTCACCGAGCAGGACGTCGACGTGGCGCTGAAGAACGTCCTGTCGCGATACGGGCAGTTGGTGCCGCACGACGGTCCTGCCGAGATCGGGGACTACGTCAGCACGAGCTTGACCTTCTCGCACGACGGGGAGAAGCTGTCGTCCGCCCCCGAGGAGTTGATTCGGATTCGCTCGGTGCTGAGTTTCCGTGACGGGAAGATCGAGAACTTCGGCGAAGTGATGAAGGGCGTTCGGGCGGGGCAGACACGTACTGCTGAGGCTGTTCTCAGCCAGGACGCTCCCAACGAGTCCCTCCGCGGCAAGACGGTGACGGCGACCTTCGAAGTCAAGGACGTCAAGCGGCTTGAGCTTCCCGAGATGAACCACGAGTTCCTCGACGCGGTGGGCGGGTTCGAGTCGGAGGCCGAGTTGCGCGACGCGGTCCGCGACAACCTCGATCGCCAGTTGCGTTATCACCAGCGTCAGCGCGCCCGCGAGCAGATCGCCGCGGCCCTTACGGTTGCGGCCACCTGGGAACTTCCTCCCGATTTGCTCCGACGCCAGAGCCAGCGCGAGCTGGATCGGGCCGTGTTGGAGTTGCGGCGCAGCGGCTTTGGCGACGCCGAGATCCGCGCCTACGAGAACGAACTTCGGCAGAACAGCCTTCGCGTGACGGCCAAGGCCCTCAAGGAGCATTTCATCCTCGAGCGGATCGCCGAAGAGGAGCACATCGAAGAGACCGAAGAGGATTACGACGAGGAAATCGAACTCATCGCCGACCAGAGCGGCGAGACCCCGCGGCGGATCCGTGCCCGGCTCGAAAAGTCCGGCCGCATGGACGTGCTCCGCAACCAGATCATCGAGCGGAAAACGATCGATTT
>CAZFKF010000347.1:0-5884 GCA_964518805.1 uncultured Planctomycetaceae bacterium
AGTCCGGCAACCCGTAGCAGTTCATCTCGGGCAGGAAGCTAAGGAAGTCGGGCAGGGTGAAATCCCAGACTTCCAGAACGACTTCCAGTTCGAGGGCCTGGTCGTCCATGCGCAGGCGGAGCGTTCCCGGGTGCGCGCCTGGCCGGGCGTCGTGCGGCACGTAGATTTCGCACAACAGGCTGGTCAGTCGCAGCTCGCGAACCGCGGCGTTCTGCTGGGGCTCATCGGCAAGGGCTTCCAGCGGGACAATCGGATCGGGCATCGGCCCGTCCTTCGAGGACACGTTCCAGTAGCGTCCCCACGCCACCGCCGGCTTGCTGCCTTGTTCGGCGAAATCGAGCGACGCGCGCAGGCTGCGCGGTTGGCCGGCCAGCACCACTTGGAAGTCCACGAATTCATTGCGAGCGGCAAACAGACGAATGCGCTTCTGGCTGGCATTCCAGAGGTGGTTGGCGGCCAGGTACTGTGGCGCATGCTTGGGGATCAGTTCTCGCGACACGGGATGGACTTTGTCCAGGGTGTCGACGATCGCCACCCGGACCTGGCTGAGAGACGGCAAGGGGCCGCTGTCGCGTTCCAGTTTCGGCGCGGGCTCCGGCAACTGGGGCGCGCGTCTGGCGGAGACTCGAACCGTTCGCCGCGCTTCGGGACCGATGTTTCCGGCGCCGTCGACCGCGCGCACGGAAACAGTCACCGTCGCGCCAGGCGAAAGGCGCAAGTCGCGGAGCCGCATCGAAATCCGTTCGCCCGGGCGGCCCGCAGCAGGAACCAGGTAGCGCGGCACCTGCCTGCCGTCTACCTCGACGAAGAAGCCCATCGTCCCGGCCTCGCCTCGGTCGTACGGGGTGCGCCAGGATACGTCGGCCTCACCGGCCGGTAGCGCCTTCGCGTCACCGCCGAGTTCTTCGGGCTCGGCGGGGGGATCGGTGTCGGCGGGCCCCAGCGTCACGGTGAAATACGGGGCGCTATCGGGCCGAGACTGCCGGCTGTGCACGAACCGATTGGGAAAAAGCCGCAGGATAAACTCTTCCCCCTTCCGCGTCCACTCCGTTCCGGTATCGTCGAACACCAGGAATCCATAACTGATGTCGGCGATCCGAGCGGCGACGATCTTGGGATCGACCGGCACGGCCTGCCAACCCTGGGCGTCGGGTGGCACGGCGTCGTACGAGGCCCACAGGCTGCCGCCTTGACCGAGCATGACCGCGGTCAGATCGCTCCCGGCTTGGGCCCAAGGGACGCTCGGGTGCTTCTGGTGATGGAAGGTGGAACTGCCTGCCTGCGGCTGGTATCGGTCCGCCGTCCCCTCGACCCAATCCGAGGAGAACGACCCTACCGTGACACGCTTCAGGATCTCATCTCCGGCCAGGCGGAAGTGCAGCGCGGCCTTGCGCACCACGTGTCCCTTGAGCGGCGCCGGATCGAGATCCACCAGCGACATTTCTTGGATCGACTTCACCTTGAGCCGGCTGGCCCCGCCCAAGTTGCAGTCGGCCTCCTCGCCTACAGCCGAAAACCACGTGTCGCGAACCACCGGCAGACGCAGTTCTTGGCCCTCCCCGGCACGGACCGGGGGTGCAGAAAGCAGGCAGCAGGCCAGATATCCCGCGATTCGGAAACGCACGCGTTCCACCTGAGTCCGTCTACCGCGACCTTGTGGGGGGGCTCGATCGGTCTTCACCGGTTCTCTCCTGGCTCCCGTGGGACGGCTCTCCCGAGCGATCTTGGACGGGTCGGAGGCCCATCCTACCATCATTCAGCTTCAGCAAGCTTCCTGCGGAGTTTGCGCACGGCGTCCTGGACCACCATCGGGAGCTTGGATCGCAGCAAATGCGATCCGGAAAACCACGGTTCCGGCTCGCAGAAGACGTGGTGGTATTCGATGAACAGGGCCCCGGCCGGCTCCTTCAGCTTGGTCACCTTGGCGTAGAGCCCCGCCGATTCGTAAGGCTGCGGGGCGCCCAACTGGAACTCTTCGCCGTCGCCCCGCGCAACGGCCTGCCACTGGTTCGGATGGCTTGGGGACTTCGTGAAGCGGGAATCGATCATCGCGGCTACCAGTGCCGATTCGGGATGGCGCGTGACCACTACCCGGCGAGTCGCCGTCACCACCACGCGGTCGAACAAGTCGAAGGTGCTGAAGAAGAACCGCTGCGTCCGATCGGGCGCGTCTTCCGTAAACACGCTAAGTTGCTTCATTTCGTCGCTGGTGAGCACGCCCTTGGCGAACGGGAGTTTGCTCTTTCGACTCGATTCCGCGGTCTCGACGAGTTTCTTCAAGAAGTCCTCCTCGCCGAACCGTTCGATGCGGCCGTAGGCGATGAACCATACGTCGATCGTGCGAAACGGCCGCTTGTCGTCGGACGTGGTGACATCGTCGAGCTTGAGCACGAACGGGCTGACGACGGACTTTCGCGCCAGGTCGGACACGCGGCGATGCGGAGCGGCGATCCGCTCCAAGATGGCCCGCTGGGCTGGGGCGTCCAGACCGTCCGCCATCGTCGGCGCGGGGACTCTCACGTAGGTCCCGTCGCCCACCGGCACGCCGCGCTCCGAGAGTTCTCGAAGCACCGCGTTTTCCGGAGACGCCCCAAGGGATGCAAGGGCTGCGAACCACAAGACTACATGCATGGCTATGTCCATCCGTTTGAGTCAGCGACTTGAGGCGAATCCGGCGGCCCCTCCATCTTATGCTACGTCAGCCAACCGGCGAAGCGCGGGCTTCGCGATTTTGTGATCCGTACCGGTTAGGCAAACCTTGCGGGCTTGGACGCCGACGGTTTGGCTGCCACGCCCAGGGGCGTCTGTTCTGTGACGGATATTCGCGTCGATACAAGGATTAGGGAAATCCGGCTCTTGCGGGGATTGTGGAATGCAGGGTATGCGACGCTACTGGGCTTTCGCCTTTGTCATCGTCATGGCGCTGGTTGGCTGCAAAGGGCCGTTGCAGGCAGTCACGCAGAGCCGCGTCATCATGCACACATCCGCGGTCGAGGACCGGGGCCCACTTCTGGAAAACGAGGTCATTTCGGATCCAGGATGCGCGCAAGGCAAGATTGCCATCGTCGACGTCGACGGACTCCTGGTCAACAGCAACCTCGTCGGGTTCGCTTCGGTTGGAGAGAACCCGGTCTCCGTCTTCCGAGAAAAACTGGATGCGATTGCCGCCGATTCCGGGTATCGGGCCGTCGTGGTGCGAATCAACAGCCCGGGCGGAGGCGCGACGGCCAGCGACATCATGTGGCACGATCTCCGCGCGTTCCGGCAGCAGACTGGGCTGCCCGTGGTGGCCTGCTTGATGGACCTCGCGACCGGAGGAGCCTACTACGTGGCGACCGCCGCTGACCATATCGTTGCCCACCCGACGAGCGTCACCGGCGGAATCGGCGTGATCCTGAACCTCTACAACATGAAAGACGCGATGGCGTACTTCAATATTGAGTCTGCGGCGATCAAGTCGGGCAAGTTCGCCGATCTCGGTTCGCCCGTTGCCCCCATCCCGGAAGAGGGACGGGATATCCTTCAGAAGGTCTCCGATGAGTTGCACCATCGTTTTCAGGAGGCCGTCGCGCAGGGCCGGCCACAGCACGATCCTCGCCGGAAGGAGGATTTCGATGGTCGGGTCTTCACCGCGTCGCAGGCTTTGGAGCGGCGTCTGATCGATTCCGTGGGCTATGTGGACGACGCAATCGCCACGGCCCGCGCGTTGGGCGGATGCCCTTCGGCCAGCGTGGTCATGCTCCACCGCTCGAACGATCCGGCCCGGTCGCCGTATGCCACCACGACCAATAGCCCCATCCAGGGCGGACTCTTCCCCATGAGCATTCCCGGAATGGATCGCAGCCAGTTGCCCACCTTCCTGTACCTCTGGCAGCCAGAGCCGACGTACGAGCGCAAGGCCTGGAAGTAGCGCCGGTTCGCCGTGCTTGCTTCAGCCCGAGTACGCGGATACGGGTATTCGGGCTAAAGCCCGCGCTGCGAACGTCGAACCGTACGAAACAACGGCTTCGAGCGGCGCATCGAGTGCGAACGTCAACCGCGGATTATTCCGGCTTGTCTTCGTCCTTCCTTCTGCATTCTTCCTGATCTTCGCAATCGGAAAAGAGAACCTGCTTCTGCGGACCCGATGAGGGAATACGATGCGGCCTGCGCCCTCGGCGTGCGCCGGGGGGCTGTTGACGCACCGAGTGATCGATCCCCAAGGCGGCGGCATCAGGGGGGCTGATGGGTCCTCACGACGACTTCTTTCCGTTTCCAACTTGCTACCGCGGAAAGCAGTTCAAGCCGACGGTGATCCTGCTGTCGTCGCTACTCCTCTTGCTTGCCTGGTGGTACGTTGGCCGGTTCCCTTTCTACGAGAGACATCTGGCGAGGCGACTGATCCTGTTTGACGACCCGGCTGCCACAGCCGCGGTGTACACGTTCGTCTGCTGTTTCGTGCTCCTGGGAGTGGTCCCGGCGTTGCTCGTGAAGTTCGTGTTCGGCGAGCGTCTTGCCGACTACGGCGTGCAACTGGGCCGACGGATGCGGACCCTCGGCTCGATTGTGGTCTTCGCTCCCATTTTCGCGCTCTTGGGATACGTAGGCTCGCGTCAGCCGGCGATTGCGGCCATCTACCCGCTCAATCGGAGCGCCGGCGGTTCGGCCGCAATGTTTGCGCTCCACGCCTGGACCTACTTGTTGATGTTCGCGGGGATGGAATTCCATTTCCGCGGCTTCGTTCAATTCGGCTTGCGGGAGTCCCTGGGCGAGATCAACGCGTTTTGGGTGCAACTCGTGATGTCGGTGTTGATCCTGACGGGCAAACCCGCCAACGAGGCCTTCGGCGCAATCTGGTGCGGCGCGCTCTGGGGCATCCTGGCCTTCAGGAATCGATCGCTCCTGTCGGGCCTCGTTCAGCGATTTGCCATGGGGATCAGCCTCGATTGGTTCCTTTGTTTCGGGCCTCGGCCGCTGTGAATCTCCGATGCGGATGACGACCCTGGTAGTGCGCAACATTTCCCGCCGGCGGGCGCGTTCCCTGCTGACGATCACCGGCGTTGCCGTGGCGGTGGGGGCCATGGTCGCCGTGGTCGGAATCGCCCGAGGGCTCGAGCAGTCGATGCTGTCTCTCTTCCGCGATCGGGGCGTCGACCTGGTTGTGGTGCGGGCAGGTGGGTTGCAGGGGATGAACAGTGTGTTGGACGAGAAGTTGGGCGATCGAATCCGCGCCCTGCCGGGAATTCGCGCGGTCTCGGGGGGACTGGCTCAGGCCATTTCGTTCGAGGACCGCGATCTTTTCGGCGTCCTCGTTCGCGGCGTGCCACCCGACACTTTCTTGCTTCGCGACTTGAGACTCCTCGACGGCCGGCGTCTCGAGCCCGGCGACGGGCGCAAGGCCGTGCTGGGCAAAGTCCTGGCCACGAACCTTGGAAAGAAGGTGGGTGACACATTCGATCTGGTGCCTCACGAACCGTTTGAAGTGGTGGGCGTTTACGAGAGCCTCAACGTGTTCGAGAACGGCTCGATGTTCGTGCCCCTGGTCGAATTGCAGCGAATCATGGGGCAGGTCGGAGAAGTCAATGCCTTCACAGTCATCACCGATCGAAGCGACAAACGATCCCTGGACGAGCTTCGCAGCCAAATCAAGGCACTCGCGCCTCACATCGAAGCCTTGCCCACGCGCGAATACGTCGAGAACACGGTCCAGATTCGGATGGACGGGGCTGCGGCGTGGCTCTTGTCGACGATCATCCTGTGGGTGGCGATGATCCTCGTCGCGGTCACCATGCTCACGGCCGTCTTCGAGCGGACCCGCGAACTGGCCGTCCTGAGGGCCATCGGCTGGCGCCGATCCACCGTCATGCGGCTGATTCTGTTGGAGTCTGTGGCGTTAGGATTGCTT
>CAZFKF010000348.1:0-5880 GCA_964518805.1 uncultured Planctomycetaceae bacterium
GCGCTCGTAGCGCGGGGGCCTATCCCTCGGGCGATGCTGCGTCCCGATACGGAGCGGCTACGACGAGTTCCGGTTTCAAATCCGGCGCAAAGGACTACTCGTCACCAGCCACCGACTACACGGCTTCCGCGAATACGGGCTCCGCGCGCAGCGGGGCCATCATTCCGCGTTATGCGGCATCGGCCGACCGCTATGGCACCCCGACCGGGACCGCCGATCGTTCGGCTGCGAATGGCGGCAATTATAGTGCAGGCACCGATCGCTATGGCGCCGCCAGCCCGACGGCCGCGGGCGTGGGCCAATACAACAACAGCGGAGCCCACACGGGCGCTCCGTACGACCCCATTGCCGCGGCTCGCAACAATAGCGCTTCGGCCTTTGGGCCAACGGCGTCTGCGGCTGGGGTCACCACGTCGAACGCTCGGGGCGGGATCAGCGATCCGTTCCAGCCGGGCAATCGCACGTCGCCTTACGGCACGCCGAACGCCGCAGGGGCGTTGGGAGCCGATCGAGGGCCGGGTGTCTACAGCAACCCCTACGCCAGCACGGAAGCGTCGCGATCAGCCAGCCCCGCGAACGATCGCACGGGCACGCCGAACTATCGCGATTTCCCGGCCAGCGGCGTCGCCACTCCTCGCGAGCCAACTAACGCGAATGCGTCGTCCGGCAATTTCCTGCCGTCTAACTCCCGGGGCGGAACACGAAGCGGGGATTACCGATCAAACGCAACCGGTCCGTCTCCGGCCGCCGGCAACTACCAGCCCGGCAACACGGGTTACAATCCTCCCACCAGCGACTACCGACCGGGCGCCACCGGTTACAGTCCGCCCGGTACCTCGTCGTATCGTTCGCCGGCCGCCCCCGGATCACCATCGGCCACGGCAACCGACGATCCACCTCCCTTCCGGCCGGGGAGCACCTCGGATTACGCTCCCAGGTCGGGCAGCCCGGTTGCGACCACTGCCAGCAGAGACGTGTCGGGGCCGGGTGCCGATTCGGGCGCGGCGCCGAGCGGATACAACACCAATGGCTACAACTCCGGCGCATCGGGTTACTTAAGATAGACGCCTGCGAATCGCGGTCCGTCGATCGCGGGGTTCCTGGCCACGATGTTCCACGACCGAAGGCCTCCGTTGCTTGCGGAGGCCTTCGGGCTTTCTTGGCGAGGAATGCAGATCCTGGCGCAGCGCGTCAGGTGGCCAACGTACACCGCCGCGTGAGAATCGTGGCATACGCGCCGCGGGGCAAATCGCAGTCGATGACCACCTTCTTCCGACCGTCGTAAAGCTCGTCGTCCGCGATTCGGTGACCGATTCGCAAAGGGATATAGAGAGCCGGACGGCTCCCCTTGGAAAAGAAACTGTCTCGCGGGTACTTCACACGGAGTTGCTCCAACGTGAGCCCCACGCGCTCCAGCGAGGCCTGGGCAATCTCTTGCCATGTGGCCATGTCGTTGCGGCTACGCGCCGACGGCAGCGGCAGGTCGACCGAGCGAAGCGAGTCGCGTTCCTCCGGCTCCAAGGCATGCGGAAATGGCACCGTATACCCAGCCACGGAAAGGTGCACGAGCCGATCCGACGGGAACCGCTGGCAGAGCAGTTCGGCAAGCATGCAATTCCAGAGATGGCTCTGAAACGCTCCCAGGTAGAGGCTCCGAAGGTCTGGACGCACCCTGGCCAGGGCGCCGCGGAAGTCCGCCGGACGGTCAACCAAGTGACGAATCACGCCCAGCCACGGCGAGCGGCCAACGCCCGACGCCACGCGAGCCCAGTCGCCCCAGTGCTTGCTGATGAGACGCCGATGGCTCCTCGCTGAGGGGCGATCATGCGGATTGGGGTCCGCCAGGATCAGCCACAGGGCTCGTTCGTAGTCGCCCAGGCACCAGGCTCGGGCGATGAACTCCCCTGACCGGCCGACCGACCCAAACCGCTGATCGTCGAAGTAGTTGGGCAATCCGTCTCGAGATATGGCCTCAAGGGCTTGCGCCGCGCCGGCCGCCTCGCGCTCGCCAGCGTCACGGAGCACGATCGTAAACGCGTTGGCGAGGATGTCCTTCGACTCGAAGGGGCGCGAGCACTGGCCGACGTAGGCCAAATCGAGGTTCGTTTGCTTCAAGTTCCGGTGCGGACCGCGGTCGATGGTCACGTGCTGCACGGTCACCGCATGGCGGTCTTTCAACCCGCCATAGGAAATTCGGTCGCGGGCTATCCGCCACCGTTTCAGGATTGCGTCAATCGCTTCCGGCGTCCCCAGACCCCGCTTGGTGAGGCGGTAGAGGGCAAAGGCCCCTCCCTCGGGCGTAAATGCCGTGCGCTCCTCAACGCGGAAGTCTTCGGGCTGGCACTTGAGCTTCATGTGGGCTTGTCTCGGGGGCTGCAAAGGGCCTATTATAGCGGGATGCGCGACTCTTGTCGCATCCTCAGCCTTCAGTCCAGCGACTCTCTCTGCCGCGAACGGCTCCCCCAGGGCGACCCCATGAACCTGCCCAACACGCTATATCTGCCCGAGTTGCGCGAGTTGCTGGCCGAGAACAACGCGGCCGAGTTGCGGGAGTTTTGCACGGCGCTGCACCCGGCAAGCACCGCCGACTTCATGGAGGGGCTGACTGCCGAGGAGGCCTGGCGCGTTTTGCAGTTCGCCGACATGCCGGTGCGGGTCGAGGTCTTCGGCTACTTCCCGCGCGAAAAACAGGTCGAGATTCTCAGACTGGGCGAACGGACGGAAATTGCGCAGTTCATCGCCCACCTGCCGCCAGACGACCGGGTCGACCTGCTCAACGGCGTCGAGCCCGAATTGGTCGAACAACTGCTCCCCTTGGTCCCCGCGGCCGAGCGGCGCGACATTCTCCGCCTGCGGGCCTTTCCCGAGAACACCGCCGGCGCGGTGATGACCACCGAATTCGCCCGCCTGAGCGAGAATTTCACCGTGCGCCAGGCGCTCGAAGAACTGGGAAGGCAGGCCAGCGAGTTGGAGACCATCTACTACATCTACATCTTGGACGAGGAAGGGCACCTGCGAGGCTTGGTCTCGGCACGGCAATTGGTCTCGGCCATGGGCAAGCCTGACACGCGGATCGGCGACCTCATGGAACAGGACGTCGTCTCCGTGAACGTCAATGACGATCAGGAGGACGTCGCCCGCAAGGTGGCCCGCTATGACCTCCTGGCCATCCCCGTCGTCGACCAGGCGCGGCACATGCTGGGCATCATCACCCACGACGACGTCATCGACGTCGTCGTCGAGGAAGCGACCGAGGACGCCTACAAGATGGGCGGTATGATGCCCATGGAAGCGAGTTACCTCGAGAGCAGTTTCGTGACGATTTGGCGCAAGCGGGCCGGGTGGCTCTCGCTGCTGTTCGTGGCCGAGTTGTTTACGTTCACGGCGCTGGCCAGCTTCGAGGATGCGATCCAGAAGGTCATCGCGCTGAGCCTGTTCGTGCCGTTGTGCATCTCGACGGGCGGAAACTCCGGGTCTCAGGCGGCTACGCTCATCACGCGAGCAATCGCCCTCGGCCAGGTGAGCGTTCGGGATTGGTTTCGCGTGCTGCGGAACGAGTTGCTCATGGGATTGGCCCTCGGGGTCACGCTAGGAACGATCGGGTTCTTCCGCGCCGCATTCACGCCGCAACGCGTGCTGGGCGACGTGAACGCTTGGCAACTGGCGCTGGTCATCAGTCAGGCCGTGGCCCTGATCTGCCTTTGGGGCACGTTGACCGGCTCGCTGCTCCCGTTGATCTTCAAGCGGCTCGGGTTTGACCCGGGGTTTGCATCGAGCCCGTTCGTGGCGACCTTCGTTGACGTTACCGGCATCGTGATCTACTTCACGATCGCCAAGGCGTACTTGTTGCATTAGCCCGGCAGTCCGGGCCGGAGCGGCAGTTCCGCGCGCCGAGGCCGCGTTGTAATTCTCAAAACACACGGCCGTCACCCACGATTTGCCGGCGGAATCGAAGCAAGAGGCTTGCACGGCCGCTGGGGCGCCACCTATGATAAGGGTCCTGTTTTGCGTAGAGCGCCTTGGGGCCGGAACCGGAATCTTCCACGGCGTACTGGCCACTCCGCCAAGGGGGTGGCGAGGCAGTCCTTTGAAACCGATTTTCAGTTGTTCGAGGAGACGCTTACCATGTATTTCAGCCGACGCAATTTCCTTGCCGGCACAGCGGCTGCTGCTGCCGGCCTGGCAACTGCTGCCCCTGCTTCGATCGCCCAGGGCGCCAAGCCGAAGATGGACGGCGTGCTGAAACTCTCCAGTCAATTGGCGGTGATTCCCGGCAAGACTCTCGAAGAGAAGATCGCCAAAATGGACAAGTGGGGCTTCGATGCCGTCGAACTCCCGGGTGACATCGTCGGCAAGGAGAAGACCTTCAAGGATGCGATCAAGGACACCAAACTCAAGTTCAGCGCCGTGTGCTTCGGTTCGATGAACGGCGACCTCGTGTCGGAAGACAAGGCCAAACGCGGTCCGGCCGCCGAGAAACTGAAGCAGGTCCTGGCCTCGGCCGGGGAACTGGAAACGACCGGCGTGATCTACGTGCCCGCGTTCAACGGGCAGACCAAACTCACCAATCAGGAGATCCGCGCGATCCTGCTGGACACGCTTCCGGCCATCGGCGAGCACGCCGTGAAGGTCGGCACCCGGTTGCTGCTGGAACCGCTCAACCGCAACGAGGCCTACTTCCTCCGCCAGGTGGCCGACGGGGCCTCGATCTGCCGCGACTGCAAGAGCCCCGGCGTCTGCATGATGGGCGACTTCTACCACATGTTCATCGAAGAGACGAGCGACCTGGGGGCGTTTCTCTCCGCCGGTTCGCTGCTGCACCACGTACACCTGGCGTCGCGGATCCGCGTGCTGCCGGGCCAGGACGAACGCCAGTTCGTCGATGGTTTCCTGGGCCTGAAGTGGATCGGGTACCAGGACTATTGCAGTTTCGAGTGCGGCGTCAAGGGCGACGGGAACGTGGAGGTTCCCAAGTCGATGGCCTTCCTGCGCGACCAGTGGGCCAAGGCGGAGTTGTGAATCGATGAAGGATGAGGGACGAGGGATGAAAGAGGGAAGCTAATGCCATGAACACCAATCGCCGCCAGTTTCTGCGCCGGGCCTCGGAAGCCGCGCTGGGCGCGGCCGTCGCCGGGTCCGTGCCGCTCGTCGCCGCCGAGAAGCAGGAGCCCGCCATGACCGAGGCGTTCCCCATCGTCGATACGCACCAGCATCTTTGGGATCTGACCAAGCTGCGTCTGTCCTGGCTCAAAGGGGCGGGGGCCTTGAATCGCAGCTACGTGATGAAGGACTACCTCGAAGCCACGGCGGGCCTCAACGTGGTCAAGGCCGTCTACATGGAGGTCGACTGCGACACCGAATGCCTTACGGCCGAAGCGGATTACGTGATCGACATCTGCCGCCGCGGCGGCACGCCGACCTGCGCAGCGGTGATCAGCGGCCGCCCCGGCGCGCCGGGCTTCCGCGATTACATCCTCCGCTACAAAGGAAATCCTTACGTCAAGGGAATTCGCCACCTCCTCTTCGCCTGGAAGGAAGACAATCCGTTCTTCCTCGACAAGGCGTACGTCGATTCGATCCGCCTGCTCGGCGAGTTGGGGATGAGTTTCGACATCTGCATTGCACCGGCGGGCCTGCCCGACGCGATCAAGTTGGTCGATCTTTGCCCCGACACGCGGTTCATCCTGGATCACGTGGGCAATGCCGACGTGAAGTCGTATTGGGGGCCGACGGTCTTGGACGGTCCAATCCTTGGCGGGAAGCGGGTCCATCCGACGGGCCATTCGGTCGGCGACGACGATCGGGCAGCGCTGCGGTACCGCGAGAAGTGGCAACGGGACATCGCCGAAATCGCGAAGCGAAAGAACGTGGTCTGCAAGA
>CAZFKF010000349.1:0-5864 GCA_964518805.1 uncultured Planctomycetaceae bacterium
GTGCAACTTTCCCGTTGCGGTGTCGCGATAGCGACCACTTCGCGGCCTTCGAGCGGGCTTTCATCGTGCGACCCTACGAGTGCCTCGACCGCGCCCAGGACGTGCAGTGGATCGTCGATTGCGGCGCCGGCGTCGGCTGTGCGTCGGCCTATCTCTTGACCCGGTTCCCCGCCGCACGGTTGGTGGCGATCGAGCCTGAGCCCAGCAATTTCGCCGACCTTCAGGCCAACTTGGCGCCCTACGGTGGGCGCTGCCGGCCGATGCACGCGGCCGTGTGGTCGCACTCGGTTCCGCTGGTCCTGGAAGACGCGGCAGCCAGCGGGGCTCGGCAGTGGAGACGCCGCGTGCGACCGGCCGGACGCGACGAATCCTCGTCGCTTCAAGGGCAGGACCTGAAGACTCTGCTCGACCAGAGCGGGCGTCAGCGGATTTCAATCCTGCGGATCAATATCGGAGGGGCGGAGGCGGAGTTGTTCGGCCCGGGCCATGAGACTTGGCTGGATCGAGTGGACCATCTGGCCGTTGAGTTGCACGGCGATTCCGCGCGCCAAGCCGTCCTGAATGCGGTCGCGGCCCGTGGTTTCGAGGTGTCGGAGTCCGAGAACTTCCTTTATGGCAGGGCGCGGAGATGACCACGCGACCGGAGCAACCGCGCGGCGCGGCCGGACTGGTGGTGTAGGCGAGTACCCGACGTGTCGGGCCTTGGTCCACCGTGAACTTCAGGGGACAATACTAGGAAAGACGTTTCATGTCGGCCGCTCGCCCACATTTCGATCTCCTCGTTGTCGGGGCAGGCTTTTCGGGCTTGGTGTTCGCCGAACGCATGTGCAGCGTTCTCGGCAAGCGATGTCTGGTGATCGATCGCCGCCCGCACATCGGCGGCAATTGCTTTGACGAACTGGACAAGGCCGGCGTGCTCATCCACAAGTACGGGCCGCACTATTTCCGGACCGATTCGCAGGTGGTGTTGGACTACCTGAGCCAGTTCACGGATTGGATTCCTGCGGACTACGTGATCAAGTCGTACACGGACGCCAAGTATTGGAGTTTTCCGATCAACCTGAGCACGTTCGAGGAACTGATCGGCCGCAGCGCTACGTCCGAGGAGTTCCAGAGCTGGCTCGATCAACAGAAGGTGGCTATCAGCGACCCAAAGAACTCCGAGGAGGTCGTCCTCTCTCAGGTCGGGCAAGCGTTGTACGAGAAGTTCTTCAAGGGCTACACGCTGAAACAGTGGAAACAGCATCCTCGGGAACTCGATCCCTCGGTCTGCGGCCGGATCCCCGTGAGGACCAACCGCGATGATCGGTACTTGCGCGAGAAATTCCAGGCCATGCCGAAGGACGGTTACACGCGCTTGTTTCAACGCATCGTCGATGTTTGCGGCGATCGACTGTGCGTGGAACTGGAGGTCGATTTTCCCCGCGTGCGGGATCGCGTCAGCTACGACGTGCTGGTCTACACAGGTTCGATTGACGCGTATTTCGAGGAATGCTGCGGGCCGCTGCCGTACCGGTCCCTCCGGTTCGAGCCCGAGTCGTTCACGCCTGACGATCTCCATCGCCTGCATCGTCCGACCGCGTCGCGAGGATTCTGGCAACCCTATGTCCAGGTGAACTATCCCAACCACGAGGAGTTCACCCGGATCGTTGAGATCAAGCATGTCACCCAGCAGGCCACGCCGAACACGACCATTGTGCGCGAGTACCCGGCCGATTTCGTGCCGGGCGCCGAACCCTACTACCCGATTCCTAAGGCGGCCAACCACGAACGCTATCGCCAGTATGCGCAATTGGCAGAGAGTCGGCGCAATACGGTCTTTTTGGGGAGGCTGGCCACGTATCGCTACTACAATATGGACCAGGTGGTAGGCGCGGCCTTGGCTGCGTTTGATGAGTGCCGCAAGGCCGGCGCGTGAGTTCAATGCCAAGGCCTGGTTTGGGCCGTCGCCAGACCGCAGCCACGTCAGCAGGCCCACCCCGATCGGAGGGTTGCGGCGTTCAACCTTGACAGTTAGGCAAAGTATTACTAGACTTCTCTCCGCATCCTTGGGGGGGCGGACGTTGCGCCGGACGAGCCTTTTGCGGGTTCTTCGTTGCCTTGCGGCGGGAGGGGCCGAGGAGAATAGTTTGGCAGGAGTGCTTGCATTGGATTGCGGAGTCGCTGACTCCGAAAGCGGATGGGGAGTGGCATCTCGCGTCCCTGCATCGCGGGGGTCGGCTGGGTGCATGCCGAGGCCTCCGGGCGGCTTGGCGCGCTGTGACTCGCGGGCGATTGGGGCGGTCTCGAGTCCTTCGGAGTCGCATTTCTCAAAGTCCACACACGGTTGCTAGGCCATGTCTTGGCACCCTCGACTCACGGTGATCCTAGTCGCGCGCGACGAGGCGTCCTATTTGTACCGCACGCTTCGCAGCCTGATGGCGGCGAAGAACTGCGCTGAGGAAGTCGCGCGTGTCTCCGTGGCACTCGTGCTCTCGCGTGCGGATAGAGCCACGCGCGAGGTGGCGCAGTCGTTTCCGGGAGACCTGGAGATACACGATTCCAATGAATTCCTGCTGGAGCGAGCCTTGAACCTGGGGGTCGCGAGATCGGAGGACGATTTCGTCGCTTACGTTCGAGCCAAGGATCTGGTGTGCGGGACGTGGCTCAAGGACGCCTGCACTCTCGCAGCCTCGCAGCGCGACACCCTTAGCGTCTACCATCCACGATTCAGCGTAGGCTTTGGAGGAGGATCGTGCCGGGTCACCGAGCACTTGTCGTCGATTGATCGCGGGTTCGATCCTCTCGCGTTCATCCAGAAGGATTGCTGGACGCCGACCTTCCTCGCTCCGCGCGCCGTATTGGAGAAGGTACCGCTTCCGGAACTCACCCAAGACGGATTTGGCCATCCGTTTCGCCTCTGGTACTCTCAGGTACTTGCGGCCGGCGTGCCCGTGCGCACGGTGAACGAGACGTGCGTCTTCGAGCGCTGTCCGCCGACCGTGTGTCCTCTACCGGCGCCGTCGGAACCGTTGCTGATGCCGCGGTCCGAACTGCTGGAGTTGAACGGAGACGCGTCGAAGAGCTCCGTCTCGTTCTCGCGCCGGACGTTTCCCCCGGCCGTGCGGTTCCGGCCGGTTCTTGCGGCGGCAGAGACGGTCTTCAAGAAGTTCAACGGCTTGGCTTCGCGAAACCGGCGGGTCTGCGACGCTATGATCGTGATGCAAAGGCTGGGAGAGTGGGCCTACAACGCGATTCCCAAGCCGAAGCCAAAGGCATCCATGCTGGAGCCGTGGTTGGTGGATCAGTGGAAGGCGATTCATCGGCTGGAACCGGAGTTGTTCCCCAGGGTGTGGCCCCGCCCGGCGGCACCGATTCAGCGGTCGCTGCAAAGCGAGATGGCCGACGCCTACGCAGACCTGTGCCGTCGCTTCGGCACTAAGGCCACGCACGTGCTGTTGGTGCCGTGGCTGATCCCAGCCGGGGCCGACCGCGAGGTGCTGAACTACGTTCACGCGCTTGCCGAGAAAGGATTCGCCGAAAGCACCGTCGTCATCGCCGACCAGAACGTCGAGTCCCCTTGGTCGGGGCGATTGCCTGCCGGTGTGCGATTCATCGAGTTCGGGAGACTCTATCACCGGCTGTGGCGGGAATCGCAAGTCGAATTGCTCCGCCGGTTGTTGATCCAGAAGTCGCCGCCGGTGAGTCACAACATCAATTCGCCGATCGCGTACCAGGCATTTCTCCGCTACGGGCGGGCGCTGCGGGCCGCTTCGCGACTTTACTGCCTTGTGTTCTGTGACAACGTGACGCGGTTCGGGAGGACGGTGGGTTACGTTCACGAGTACCTTCCCCGCTGTCTCGATCATCTCACGGCCGTATTCTGCGACAATCGCGCCTTCGTCCGTCATCTCGGCGAGGTCTTCGGTCTCAGTCCCGCCAAGTTCCACGTTCACTATCAACCGATTCTCTCGTCCGCGATGGAGCGGCCTCCCGCGGCGAACGCCACAGAGCCAAAAACGCTCAACGTTCTCTGGGCGGGACGATTTGATCGTCAGAAGCGTCCGGACCTCCTCGTGGCGGTCGCGCAGCGCTGCCTTGGCCGTCCCGTGCGTTTTCACGCGTACGGTTACGCGCACCTCGACCCCATGTGGTCGGCCGTGCGGCGCACGCCGAACATCAAATACCACGGTCCCTACAACGGCTTCGATTCGCTGCCGATCCACGAGTTCGATGCCTACCTCTACACTTCGCAATGGGACGGACTGCCCAACGTCCTCCTGGAGGTCATGGCCGCCGGCCTGCCGGTGATCGCCTCCAACGCGGGGGGAGTGGGAGAACTGGTCATCCACGGAAAGACGGGGTTTCTCGTCGACCCGTTCGACAATGTCGATCAGTTCGTCGCCGCACTGGAAGGCCTGACCCAACGGCGCACGGATGTCGCGAGGATGGTCAAGGCCGGCCGTGAACTCCTGGCGAATCAGCATTCCTGGGAGAGTTTTGTGCGGCAGTTGGAAAGCGTTCCCGGCTACCTGAATCCCAGGAGCGAAACGTCATTGCCCGCGCCGTGAAGACAGGGGCGTGTCGCGCGGATGGTTGGACTTCCGTCCTTGACACTCTCTCGGGCTCGGTGCTATAGAGTAGTCGCATCGATATCGTCCCGCACCCGTGGGAAGGCAGAATCGCTGGATTGCCGGAGTACGAGAACGTAATGCAATCGACGACCGCGGAACCTCAGTCGCCCGTCAGCCGCCGAGTCTGGATTCACGTCCACAACCCGCGTTGCGGAAACGGCTCGTTGCTCTGGATGCTGGGGCAGGTCTTTCCTGCTGACAAGAGAAACGTCAGCAATCGGATCATCGACGATTACCGACTGACGGCGTTTGAAGTTGGCAGCCACCTCCACGCGGCGTCACGTCGGAGCCTGTTCAGCGATCGGAAGTTCTCGTTCGACCTTCCCTTCCAGGACCCAAGCCTCGATCTGCGCGTTTTCGCGTGCGTCCGGCATCCTGTGGATCGCCTTGTTTCGCTCTATCGCGATAGCCGCGAACGCAGCCTCCTCGTACCGCAGGCTCTCGAAATGTCGCTTCCGCAGTTTCTCGACTGGGCGTGCAGCGAAGGGATGCGATCGTGCCGTTTCCTTTCCCAGTGCATGTTCTTGGGCGCGACGGCGACGCCTGAAGAGGGACTGTCGGCGATCCTGCGCTTGCTGGACGAGCAGGATGGAAAACTTCAGCTCTTCCCCTCGGAACGTCTCTATGAGGCGGTTGCCGTACTCGACCGGACCGGGTTCTTCGGCGAGGCCGGCGCGATTGCCGTATCCAGGCGAGCCTTGGAGCATCAGGCAACGCAATTCGCTCCGAACGTATCGTCGCGTTGCGAAGACCCCGCCCTGCGTCGGTTGGTGGAGGGAGCCTACGCTGCCGATCTCGAATTGTGGCGCGCGGCGAATCAACGGTGCAATCCCGAAAGACTATCCTTCGACCAACTTGCCTCGCGCAAACTAGGACGCGGCATTGTCGCCATGGCCAAGTCCCTGGTGAACGCCGTCCGGGGGCGTTTTGCCGGAAACCCAGTGCCGCTTTCTCCCGAGAGACTGACGGCGCCGCACGGGGCCAAATGGCTCTTCCTCCACATTCCGAAGGCTGGCGGGACGACCATTCAGGCGATCTTGAAAAAGAACTTCCCCGGCCGATTCTACGACGGCCGCGGGACGTTGGATTGGCATCCGTTCTCGGCCGACGAGGTGGATCTGATGATCCGCCGCGCCGCTCACATCGACTGTTTTGCGGATCACAAGCTCACGGCGAACCTTCCCAAGCATACGGAGGGGTATGAACTGCACGCGATCAGTTTCATACGAGATCCGGTCGAGCAGATCACGT
>CAZFKF010000350.1:0-1323 GCA_964518805.1 uncultured Planctomycetaceae bacterium
ACGCCTTGCGGATCTTCTCTCTGGCTTGGGTGACGTTCTTGGTGGCGTTTCGGGTATCGATTACCAGGGGGGCGTGGCGGACGATGGCTTCGTAGTCGAAGGCCGTGTGGTCCGTGGCGATCAGCACGCAGTCCTGGGATGCCAAAAACTCCGGCGAAAGCGTCACGCTCTCCATGGCCGGCAGGTGGTGGTGACGCATGGCCGGCAGCTTGGGGACGTGCGGGTCGCTGTAGGTGAGCACCGCCCCGCCGGCCAACAGCAGTTCCATCAGCACGAACGACGGGCTCTCGCGCGGGTCGTCGATGTCCTTCTTGTAGGCCACGCCCAGCAGGCAGACCTTGCTGCCGCGGAGCGGTTTACTCGCCTCGTTCAGGGCATCGACCAACCGGCGGATCACGTACTGCGGCATGGCTGTGTTGATCTCGCCGGCCACCTCGATGAACCGCGTGGTCATGCCGTAGCGGCGGGCCAGCCAGCTCAGGTAGAACGGGTCGATGGGGATGCAGTGCCCTCCCAGGCCGGGACCGGGGTAGAACGGCTGGAACCCGAACGGCTTGGTCTTCGCCGCGTCGATCACCTCCCAGATGTCGATGCCCAGGCGGTCGAAAAGCATCTTCAGCTCGTTGACCATGGCGATGTTCACCGAGCGGTAGGTGTTCTCGACGATCTTGCACGCCTCGGCCACCTCACAACTGCCCACCGGCACCACGCGGACCACCGCCGCCTCGTAAAGCATCGCCGCCAGGCGACCGCTGGTGGCGTCGATGCCGCCGACGACCTTGGGAATGTTGCGGGCCGAAAAGCTGGCGTTGCCTGGGTCTTCGCGTTCGGGGCTAAAGCCCAGGAAGAAGTCTTTGCCCACCTCAAGGCCCGAGCGGGCGAGGATCGGCAGCACCACGTCCCGCGTCGTGCCCGGGTAGGTGGTGCTCTCCAGCACGATCAACTGCCCACGACGCAACACCGGGGCAATCGACTCGGCCGTGGCCACGATGTATTGCAGGTCCGGATCGCGCGACTCGTTGAGCGGGGTCGGCACGCAGATGAGGATCGCATCGGCCTCCGACAGTCGCTTCATGTCGGAGGTCGGCCGGAACTTGCCCTGGGCCACGCACTCGGCGATCCACGCCGACGGGATGTGCTCGATGTAGCTCTGGCCGGCCAACAGGCGATCGACCTTCTTCTGGTCGACGTCGAACCCGAGCGTACTGAACCCGGCCTCGACAAACGCCCGGATCAGCGGCAGCCCCACATACCCCAGCCCGATCACCCCCACCACGGCCGATTTGTTGCGAATGCGTTGTTCCAAGGTCGGTTCTGTCATGC
>CAZFKF010000350.1:1423-5860 GCA_964518805.1 uncultured Planctomycetaceae bacterium
CCCACCACGGCCGATTTGTTGCGAATGCGTTGTTCCAAGGTCGGTTCTGTCATGCAATGTATCCCATCCATCACAAAGTACAAGCGTTCCACCCAAGTTAGCGGGTTAACAAGCAGGCTCCTCGGTCAATCGTAGGTCACGCCATTTGCAGACGTGTACGGACGAAGACGCAAAAGACCGGCCTGTCGCGTGTCTGCCCCTGCAATCGCACCATGCTGCGTGAAAGCCGCGCCGCAGACGTCCACACGGGGCGGTTCGTGCTGAAGTTGCATTCTGTATCATGGGTCCCAATGTATGATCGCGGGCATCCTTTCGATGGCCGCTGCGCAAGGTGTTATTCATGCCTTGCTCCGGTAACAGAGGGAACCCATCTAGAGAGGGTGTGCGAGCCAACTTGGATCTTCCTGATACGGGAGTTCGTACCGGATCGTGGCGTCAGGCAGCGGACGGCAAGGCGAAAGGGTGGGTAATCGGTGAACCGCTTGCCGCAACGCAGACATCTCCACCGCAAGATCCAGGACATCGCCACCTGGATGCACCGCCCGACGACCAGCGATAAACAAGTCGCCGGTGTCCGGGAGCCAAGCCAGTCCTGGGTGTTGCCTCGTCTATAGGCGTAAGTAATCGCATCCTGGGGGCATACGTCGAGGCATCGGATTTCCTTCCCAGCACCCCTTGACACATTGTGGGCATACGCTCATAATATGGCAAGTCCCCAGGAGCCTGTCCATGGCCCGACCGCAACGCCGCCGACGCATCGGAACCCTTCCGGCCAACTCGATTTTCAAGCCTGCCGGGGTGCCCGCTCGGGAACTCGATGAGGTGGTTCTCACCGTCGATGAGTTCGAGGCACTGCGGCTGGCTGACTTCGAGGGGCTCTACCAGGAACAGGCTGCCGAGCGAATGGGTGTCTCCCGGCAGACCTTCGGCCGGATCGTCGAGGCGGCCCGCAAGAAGGTAGCCCAGGCGTTGGTCAAGGGGATGGCCTTACGGATTGAAGGAGGACAAGTGGAGATGGACAAGATGGGAGCATTTGAGTGTGCCGATTGTGGGCACCAGTGGGAAGTTCCGTTTGGCACCGGCCGCCCCGAGGACTGCCCTTCCTGCCAAAGCAAGGACTTTCATCGAGCAAAGCAGCCAGGGGCCGGATCAATGGGTGGCCGAGGGTGTTGCCACCGAAATCGACACGGCGGTCAGGGCGGCCATGGCCGTGGGCATCGTGGCGGAAGAGCATCCGCCCAGGCTGAGAACAAGGAGGCCAACGAGTGAAGATCGCAGTCGCTTCCGAGGACGGCGTTTCCATTTCCCGTCACTTCGGCCGCAGTCGGTCCTTCCTGATCTTCGAAGTTGAGGGCCAGAAGATCGTCGGCCGTACCGTGCGGGACAACACTTTCACGGCCCATGCCAGGGGCGAGTGCCAGCAAGGTGTAGAACACAACCACCATCACGGCCACGGGGCCATTGTCGAGGCCCTCAAGGACTGCCAAGCGGTGCTGTGCTACGGAATGGGGTGGCGTGCGGCCGAGGAATTGAAGCAGAATGGCATCCAGGCGTTTCTCGTTCCCAACGAGATTCCCCCGGAGGACGCCGTGAACAAGCATCTGACGGGAGATCTCGGAGCGGCGGGGGAATTCTGCCGTTGCCAGCATTGAGGTTGCGACCCCGTGGCTGTTGAAGAAAGATTACGATGAAAGCGATTGTTGACGAAGAACGTTGCTTTGGATGTGGCGTCTGCCAGTCAATTTGTCCCGAAGTATTCGAGATGGGGGACGACAATAAGGCTAAGGTCATACTTGACCCGGTTCCCCCGGCTCTTCACAAGAGTTGCCGGGAAGCCGCTGAGGGGTGCCCCGAGGAAGCGATCAGGATCGAGGAGTAACACGGCCTGTCGAGTGGCAAGGGGTACTGAGAAGGGACTGGTCGTGATCTGTGGTTGCCGCCATCCGACCGTGGAGATCATTCTCCAGATGGTGCGGGCAATCTCCACGCAGCCAGTTTATGCTGTAGCAGGCGGCCTGCACTTCCCGGTGACACGCAGCCGGGCTCGCTCCCGTGGAATCGAGCTACAAATGTTCTACGGGACTGGGAAGCCGCCCTGGCAGCGGATCAATGACGAGGACTTGAGTCGCACGATCTCCCTGCTGAACCAAGTCGCTCCCAAGAGAGTGCTGCTCTCGGCCCACGATAGCTGCGACCACGCCATTGCCCGCATTGAGCAGGAGTTGTCCGCCGAGACGACGGTACTGAAGGCGGGTGGAACGTTTCGGATGTGACGAGAAGGAGTTTCTGCCGCCGACACAAGGACCAGCCACCCCGAGAACTTTCCCGAAGTAGCTGGTCCGAACGTTGTGGCAATGGATGGAGTCAGCGTCCTCCGCCGTATCCGGCTCCGCCACCCCAGCCACGTCCGAATCCTCGACCGTAACCACGTCCTCTTCCCCAAGATTGTTGCCATCCTTGTGGATTGCTTCCAGCCCAAACAGGACGCAGGTTCTCGTCTCGAAGCTGCACGGTCTTTCCGTCGAACTTCAGTGTTTGGGCCACGTAGTGGCCTTCGGGTAGCTTGTCCGTGCGGAAGGCTGTCACTTCCACCTTCGTTCCGGCCGCCAGTTGCTTTGCTGTTTCGGCAACGGCAACGGCATCCGCCCAGCCAAGATGAACGTTCAGGCTCTCGCCCTTCTCCGTCTTCAAGAGAATGTGGGTGCCAACGACGCCGTGCCCGGTTGTCTTCTCGCACGGCTTGGTTTCGACCGCCACAATCTCTCCTGAAAGCGTTACCAATTCGGGTCTCGGGATCTGCCGTGCAACGCCGGTCGGATCTCCCATTCCTCTTTGTCCGTAGGCGAACGGCGTTAGAACGCCCGCCAGCAGAGCCACGATCGCCAGGGAAGCTAGTTTGCTTTTCATGGTACGAATCTCCTTCAGTTTTGGACCGAGCGGGCAGGAGTGATGTGCCTGCCCTGCAAGATCTTCACATGGACGGAAGGCGTTTCGGCACATTCCTGCACACCCGACCGCCACGTGCGGCTTGCTTCACTCGCACGAAAGGCCCGTTCTTCGCAGGCTTTGGCCCGATTTCCGGGCGATTGTCGGCGTAAGACGTGAAGTAGCCCGCTTGCCGCATCCACTGTAATGCAATGGCTGTGCCGTTCGGCATCAAACGTGCATCTGGTGAGACAAGGGCGTGCCATTCACGATGCTACTGCCGCCCCTGAGAACCAGTCACGCTGCACGCTTCAGAACCACAAGGAAACAGATCATGAGATTCCAGTTCAAAGGTTTTACTTCGTTGCTGCTCTCCCTTACCTTCCTCGGGCTTGCCTTTTCCGGGGTGCTTCTCTTTCTCACGCCCCGAGGCAGGGTCGCCAACTGGACAGGATGGACGATTCTCGGATTGGGCAAGGAAGGCTGGATCTCGGTCCACATCAACGTTGCGATACTCGTCTTGGTCGTGGCGACGATCCACTTGATCCTCAACTGGACGATGTTTTGGGGCTACATCAAGAAGCGAGCGAGCCTTGGGCTGAACATGAAGGTGGAAATGGCCGTTGCTGCGATCGTCACTGCGGTCGTGTTTGCGGGTGCCATCTACGAGGTGCCGCCCTTCAGCACGGTCATGGCGTTGAACCGGCAGATCAAGGACTCGTGGGAAGGCCGGGCTTCCGACGCCCCCGCTCCTCATGCCGAGGAGTTCACCCTGGAGCGGGTCGCTGCCAACATGAACTTGTCGGCCACGGAAGTCGCTGCGGCCCTACAAAAGGACGGATTCGTCGTGCCGAGTGCAAGTGCCACGGTCGGCCAGATTGCCGAGGCCAACGGAGTGACGCCACAGGACATCTATGCGGCCATCACGCTGCGATTTCCCCAGGCCAACCACGGAGGTCCGGGAAAGGGGCAAGGCCAAGGCTCTGGCACACGGGATCACAAGCCGGGGGAAGGGCCGGGAAAGGGGATGGGCCGAGGGATGGGGAAAGGCGTGGGGGGAGGGTGGGGCAAGCGATTACAGAGCGACGAGTAAGTCACTGCCCTGGGTTCTGCTATCCCTTCACCAGCAAGGCAGCCCTGCTCAATCGGACCTTCGGCCGCTCCTGGACCCGAAGGCCGATCTCGTGGGCCATCGTGAGCATCGCCTCGAAGTCCTTTGACGTTACGTGCCCGATGGGCTCAACCACGAGGAACCTGGCGTCGGGGCGAAGGCATTCGTGGATTTCGCTCAGAAGCCGTCGAAGATCTGGGACTTCGTGAGCCGAGTAGAAGGCCAGAGCAAAATCAACGGGCTCATCCAGGCCAATTGAAGTCGCCTCGCAACGATGCGTCATGATTCGTTCTGCCACCCCGGCCTTCTTCGCCCGATTCTGGAGCACGTCGAGCATCTTCTGCTGGAGGTCCACGGCGATCACTTTTCCGTCTTTGCCGACGATCTTCGCCATGGCGATG
>CAZFKF010000351.1:0-5857 GCA_964518805.1 uncultured Planctomycetaceae bacterium
GGGCAGCTCAGCTACAAACTGATGACCGAAATCTACCGCTACGACCAGATCGACGCCGAGACCGAGGTCTTCGGCGTCGTGGCCGATCCGGTTGGGCACAGCCTCAGTCCGCAGATTCACAACGCCGCATTCCACAAGCTGGGGATGAACAAGGTCTACGTGCCGTTCCGCGTGGCCCGCGAGTTCCTGAGCGACTTTCTCGACGCGGCTCCCGAGTTGGGCGTGCATGGCCTGAGCGTCACCATCCCGCACAAGGAGAGCGTTGTCGGCCTGCTGCACCATGCCGACGAGGCGGTGCGCGGCATCGGGGCCGCCAACACGGTCGTATTCCAGGACAGCGGTCGCTACGGCTACAACACCGACTGCGCCGCGGCCATGGGCAGCCTCGAAGAGGCCATCCTCGGCCATTACCGCGAGGGCAACTCGCTGGCCGGCAAGACGGCGCTCGTCATGGGCGCGGGCGGGGTGGGCCGGGCCATCGCCTTCGGCCTGGTCCAGCGCGGCGTCGAGGTGACCCTTTGCGACGGCGAAGCCCAACGCGCCGCGCAACTGGCCGCACGCCTTCAGGCCCGCACCGTCGATTGGGCCGCGCGCAACAGCGTCTACCCCGACATCCTCATCAACTGCACGCCCATTGGCATGCACCCCGACGTCGACGACACGCCTTACGCCAAGAGTTCCATGCGCCCGGCCATGGTGGTCTTCGATGCCGTCTATAACCCCGAGAACACCCTCTTCATCAAAGACGCCCGCAGCCGCAACTGCAAAGTCATCACGGGTGTCGACATGTTCGTGCGCCAGGCGGCCGTGCAGTTCAAGCACTTCACCGGCCAGGACGCCCCTGCCGATGTCATGCGCGACGTCCTCAAGCGGGCCATCTCCGCCGCCAGGCAATGAACCGTGGAGAATGTCTGCTAACGAAGTTGCTTGTCCCGGGGAAAGAACTACCTCGCGGCACGGCTCAGCAGCTTGGCGATCTTGGCATACCCGTCTACGCTGAGGCCGGGGCAGCCCAGATTCAAGACCTGAGCCTCCGGCCAGTGCTCGGGCAGTCGACGTTCCGCGACCTTGGCCCAGGTCTCTGCGAGTTCCACACCCCAGCCGTACGTGAACGAATCTCCCAAAGCCACAACCCGCCAGCGGGCCGGATCCGCCAGCGCGATCTCGTCGTCGCGGATGCCGATGGAACTCGTCTTGGCCGTGAACTCGTACTCCGGAGTCCGGAACGTCGCCTGCGACGAGGAAGGAAAGATCAAGATCGGCGAAGGCGGCGCCAGCGGCACGTACAGCCAGATCGCCTTCTCGACGACGCGGACATCCCGGGCTAGACGCAATTCGCATCCGGCCTATCAAGGGAGGGCTCGCACTCGAACCGCCGAGTGCACAGTCAAGCTGGCGCGCCCCACCCGCACCCGGCTCTACTCGGCTCCCTCGCTCTGCCGTTGGCCAACGACCAGCGAGGCGATCACTCCGGTCGTTAGCACGAGCACCACGGTTCCCAGGAGATAGAGATTGAAGTTCTCACCGATCGCTTCCTTGAGCCACGAAGCCGCCAGCATCTTGACGCCCACGAGGAGCAGCACCAGGGCCAACGAGACCTTCAGATAGCGGAACTTGTTCATCATGCCGGCCAGGGCGAAGTACAGCGATCGAAGACCCAGGATGGCGAACACGTTGCTGGTGAACACCAAGAACGGATCGGCGGTGATGGCGAAGATCGCCGGGATCGAGTCCACGGCGAAGACCACATCGCTCGTCTCCACCATCACCAGGGCGATGCCCAGCGGCGTGAGCATGAGCGTTCCCGGCCGGGTGCGGGCCACGACTTCGTCGGCCACCGCGACCGACCCCGGCAACTCGCCCTCCTGCGATGCCGGCGTCCCCGCCCGGACCACGAAATGCTCGCCGTGAAACCGCGCCGTGACCGGAAACATCCGCCGCGCGGTCCGTACCACGATGTTCTGGTTCGGATCGGTGTGGTCGGTCTTCATCACCAGCATCTTGACGGCAGTGACGATGAGGAATGCCCCGAACAAATACAGGATCCAGTGGAACTCGGCGATGAGCCTCGCTCCCACGACGATCATCAGCCCGCGCAGGACCAGGGCCCCCAGCACTCCCCAGAACAACACGCGATGCTGGTAGATCGGCGGCACCGCGAAGAAGCCGAAGAGCATGGCGATGACGAAGATATTGTCCACGCTCAGCGATTTCTCGAGGATGTATCCGGTGACGTACTTCACGGCAGCGGACCTGCCGTCGTTCACCCGCTCGTCCACTGAGTCGATCGAGAGCCCCATGCCCAACCAGTGGTGTTCGTAGGCAAAGTACACGAACACGACGAAACTGAGGCCCATGGCAATCCAAATCAGCGACCACAGAAGCGCCTCTCGCACCGAAACCACGTGGGCATGCCGGTGAAACACTCCCAAGTCCAAGGCCAGCATCAGGAGCACGAAGGCGATGAAGGCGAGCCAAATCCAAATCATCTCGGGTACCGCAGAAAGAAGGGACGCGTCCAGTCGCGCGCGAATCGGGGCACAGCCGCGGGCAGCATGCGTCCTTCACCGCGCCGAACGTCGTTTCTGCACGGTTTTGCACGGTTTTGCTTTGCCGGGACCGCGCGCTGCACTGACAGTATGCCGCATGCGACGGCGTCCAGCAAGGCCCGGGAAAGCGGCCGTCAGCCGCATCGGCTGGCCCTCCGTGGCAGGACCGTCGGAGGCCGTATCCGCCGTCATTGTGGTGACTGCCGGCGCCTCATTGCTGACCTCGATCTCGAAGCTTTGGGAAACACTGCCTCCGTCATCGTCGCCGACGGGCTGAAGCACGACGAACGTTTGCAGGCGTTCTGGCAGGACGGTGTCAGGAGAACGTCCTCACCACCGGGCGGCGGAGCGGACGGAGTTGCGCGGCGCGTAGCCGGAAACGGCAGGGGACTGTGTGCCGGCGGGCGGAAGGGCGTTGGGGCTGCACAGGTCGATCGGCATCTGGCCCTCGCCGGACGGCATGGCCCAGAGTTGATCCGGATTGGGAAGCGGCCGGTTGATCTGCACGTTGCCGAGGTTCAGCCGCAGGCTTGTCTGCTGCGGGTGCTGCGGCAGACGCACGTCGACCACCGTAGGCATGATCAGGCCCGAGAGCGGATCGCGGCGATGCTGACTCTCCTGCGCACTGGCCACCAGTTGGTTGCGGCTGTCGTACACGTGCTGTTCGAGCACCAGGCCGTGGCGCGGATCGAAGACGGTGATCTTGGTGGAGGGGCCGTCGGGGCCTTCGCGCACGGTGCGGATTTCCAGCCGCCGGTCCGAACGCAGGAACGGCCCCTGATGCGACAGCGTCGGATCGATCTCGGCGACTCCCAGGGCCTCGATCAGCCAGTACGGATCGACCAGGAGCGAGCGGCGGACCGGACTGGACGCGAACTGGGCGTGACGGCAGAAATAGACGGCTGGGGGCTGGCTGCGGCGGGCCCAGAACCAGAACAGTTCGTCGTTGCTCCCCACGTCGAGTTCCTGGCCCAAAATGCCCGTGCCCGCACGGATGCGCAGCCGCAACGGCCTTTCGTAGGCAATGCTGGCTTGCAGCGACGGGAACCCCGACCCGCTGATGCTGGCCTGCGGCGCCGAGAACGTGCGGATCTGCGAATTGTTGCCGTTGACGACCTGGATGATCTGATCCAACGAGGGCGACTGGGGGAGGGCGGGCGGTTGGTTGGCGAAATCGTCGATCGGCCGCCGCATGTTCGGACAACTGGCACCGCTCAGGCTCACCAGCCCGGCCACGGTCGCCAGCAGAACGCTCGTCCGATAGCTCCTCATGGATGACCCACTCGGCTCACGAGGCTTTGGAAAATAGAAGATTGGTCAGTTCCTGCTGGATCTCGTTGGTCCGCGCGTCGTCGGGCATGACCACCGGCACGCGGTACGTGGCCTCGCGGCGCGGGCAGTACAGCACCAGGGTCTCGCGTCCGTCGGGTTCCTTGGCCTCTTCCTCCAGGCGCATCACGCGACGTCGGACCAGGAGCAATGCCAGCACGTACCGCATGTCCTGGCGCGCGGGCTGCTGCTCCAACTCGTCGAACAAGTGGAGCATCACGTCGTTGGGCGCCCAGTGCATCTTCTTGGCCTCGGGAAGCGGCACCTGCGACTTCCACCACCCGACCGCATCTTGAGGCGGCCCCTGCCATGCCTGCATGCAATAGTCGTGGCGCACCAACTTGTCGCCGTTGGTTGTAAGTACGGTGAAGAACTCCTCGCCGGGCTGCAATTCCCGGTCGGTTGCCTCGCAGCGGCGCGTACAACGCTGGATCTCGTAATCCATGCCAGTCAGGCCGATCGAAACCGTCCAACGACAAGACAAGGGCGGCACCCCCGCCCAGACGGACCGCAGAGGGTACTCGAAATGCCGTTTTGGCTCAATACGCAGTGAAAAAACGGCAATCGCTCCCCCCCGGCCCGATGGTAATCCGCACTTGCCGAGCACAACGCGGGCACCGACCTTCATACGCGGTGCCCGAGCGATTGGCGTAAATCCTTGCATAGACGCCACAACAGGCGAAATTCACGCCTATGAACCGGCCTACTCCGCCGGTTGGGGGCAGGCTTGGTTTGGGCCCCAAATCACTCGATAGATCCAGATTCTCCCCAGCCATGTTACGCATCCATCGCAGATTATCGCCGGTGACACCCGATCCTCGTCCTTACGGTCCGGACTCTTGTACTTCTTTAGGGTTGAAAAGTCCCACCCTATGTGCTGCGTGGGAACGAGACTTCGGCGAGCCTGCGAGCATGGAATTCCACCACACGCCGCGAACCACGCGGCTTGACGGCGCGACTATAGTTTGAGTACACTTCGACATGCAAGGCCGAAAGGCCCGAGGAGTTTTGGTCGATGATCGCTGCGAACCTTCTATGCTGCTTGCGACTGCCCCTTCTTGGGGGATAGCCTTAGGGTTCGCGGAGTTGCCGTGATCGTGAGTTCCACCGCAGTCCAGACGAGCCCCAAGGCAAGACAGCCTTGGGGTTTTTTGCTTTCGGAGTCGTGACGATGGGTTGTGAGGCCAGCGGACGCCGCCGTGGTCCAACGAGGGCGTGGTTGGTGTTGCCCGAGCCGACCAAGGGTCGGCCATTCGAGGCAGCACGCACCTAGTTCTTCCGCTTCTTGTCGCTTCACACGAACCAAGGAAACATCGCATGACCACGCAGTCCACGCCTTCACGGCGGATCGTCATCTTCGACACAACCCTTCGCGACGGTGAGCAATCGCCGGGCGCGAGCATGAACCTCAGCGAGAAAATGGAAATTGCCGAGGCCCTGGCCGACCTGGGGGTCGACGTCATCGAGGCCGGCTTTCCCATCGCCTCGCCCGGCGACTTCGAGGCGGTTCGCGCGATCGCCAAGGCGGTCCGCGGCCCGGTCATTTGCGGGCTGGCTCGCTGCCGCGACGCGGACATCGATCGGGCCTGGGAGGCGGTTCAGCACGCCCAACGGGCGCGGATTCACGTCTTCCTGGCCACCAGCGCGATCCATCGCGAGTACAAGCTGAAGATGACCAAGGAAGACATCGTGCGCCAGGCTGTGGCGGGCGTGAAGCGGGCCGTGGGCTACTGTCCCGACGTCGAGTTCTCGCCCGAGGACGCGGCCCGCACCGAACTCGACTTCCTCTGCGAAGTCGTCGAAGCGGCCATCACGGCCGGGGCCACCACGGTGAACATCCCGGACACGGTGGGCTACGCCACGCCCGCCCACATGGGAAGCGTGATTCGCGTGCTCCGCGAGCGCGTGCCGAACATCGACCGCGCCGTGATCAGCGTCCACTGCCACAACGACCTGGGGCTGGCCGTGGCCAACAGCCT
>CAZFKF010000352.1:0-5849 GCA_964518805.1 uncultured Planctomycetaceae bacterium
CTTCCCGCGGCCCGGATTCGCCAACTGGCCCCGCGGGGGATCATCCTCTCCGGCGGTCCGGCCAGTGTGTACGAGTCGGGCGCCCCGGATTGCGACCCGGGGATCTTCCAGCTCGGCATTCCGGTGCTGGGCATCTGCTATGGGATGCAGTTGGCCTGCCAAGCCTTGGGTGGGAAGGTCCAGAACGCCCCGGCCCGCGAGTACGGCCGCGCGTTCTGCCGCGTCCTGCAGCAGAACGAACTGTTCTGCAACGTGCCCGCCGAGCTGCAGGTCTGGATGAGCCACGGCGACCAGGTGGCCCGCGTCTCGGACGATTTCGTTTCCTTGGCCGAGACGCAGACCTGCCCCATCGCGGCGGTCAAGCACCGCCGATTGCCGATTTATGGCCTCCAGTTCCACCCCGAAGTGACCCACACGCCGCTGGGCACCGCGATCCTGGCCAACTTCCTGACGAAGGTCTGCCGCTGCTCGGGGAATTGGAAGCTGAGCGATTTCGCCGCCGAGACGATAGGTGCGATCCGCCAGCGGGTCGGCGACCGCCGCGTGATTTGCGGCCTTTCGGGCGGCGTCGATTCGTCGGTCGTCGCCGCGATGTTGTCCGAGGCCATCGGGTCGCAGCTTTCCTGCATCCTCGTCGACAACGGGCTGCTGCGCAAGGGCGAAAAGGAGAGCGTGATCGAGGAGTTCACCGGCCATTTCAAGACCGACCTGCACGTGGTCCACGCCGAAGAGAAGTTCCTCGCCACCCTGGCCGGCGTGGTCAATCCGCAGGAGAAACGCCGCCGCATCGGTCACGCGTTCATCGATTGCTTCGCCGCCGAGGCCAAGCGAATCGAGGGGGCTGAATTCCTCGCCCAAGGCACGCTCTATCCCGACGTCATCGAGAGCGGCGGCACGCCCGACGGCCCGGCAGCCACGATCAAGCTGCATCACAACGTCGGCGGACTGCCGGAAAACCTCGAATTCCAGCTCGTCGAGCCGCTTCGCGACCTGTTCAAAGACGAGGTCCGCAAGCTCGGGCTCCAATTGGGACTGCCCGAAGACATCGTCTGGCGTCATCCTTTCCCTGGGCCCGGACTGGCCGTGCGCTGCGTGGGCGAGGTCACCCGGCCTCGGCTCGAGACGCTTCGCGACGCCGATGCGATCGTGGTCGAAGAGATCAAGACGGCCGGACTGTACCGCAAGTCGTCGCAGGCATTCGCCGTGCTCCTGCCCGTCCAAAGCGTCGGCGTGATGGGCGATGCGAGGACCTATGCCGACGTGGTCGCCGTGCGGTGCATCGAAACCGAGGACTTCATGACGGCCGATTGGAGCCACTTGCCCTATCCGCTCCTGGCCCAGATCTCGACGCGGATCATCAACGAAGTCGCCGGCGTCAACCGCGTGGTCTACGACATCAGTTCCAAGCCCCCGGCCACGATCGAATGGGAATAGGGCGAGCGGTAAGCAGTGAAGCACGGAAGAACAATCTCCCCGGCTGAGCCGGCGGGCTCGCCCGCCGCTGAATCGCCAAAGCCCGAGCCTTCCGACCATCCCCAAGGAGCTCCCGTGTCCAAGCCGACTCCCGAGAAGCACGACGCCGAACGTCCCACGTTTGAGCAGGCCCTGGCGGCCATCGAGACCATCGTCCACGAGTTGGAAGAGGGGCAACTCGGCTTGGAAGAATCCCTCGCCCGGTACGAGCGGGGAGTCAAACTCTTGCGTCAGTGCCACGAGCAACTGCAGCAGGCCGAGAGGCGGATCGAACTCCTCTCCGGCGTCGATGCCGAAGGCAATCCGGTCTGCACGCCCCTGGACGACACGTCGCTGGCCCTCGACGAAAAGGCCCGCCAGCGAAGCAAACGCCGCTCGGCGACCCCGGATTCTTCCCCCTCTCCCCCGTCCCGTCCCGACGGCTCCACGCGCTCGTAGTGCAGGCTTCGGCCGGTCAGCGCGTCTCGCCCCGCCCCGCACGCCGGGTGCCCTTTCAGAGGCTCGCCGCGTGTTATGCCGCCGAACCGGGCGGTCAAACGCTCATTGCGCGCAAAACAGCCGCCGGAGGGGTGTTTCTGCCGCTGACGACCAGCGTGTTATTCCGCCCGCATAACCCGCCGGCCCATTTTAGGGGATGCGAGCGCAAGTGCTTGACTGACACAAGGTTCACGTCGAAAATGCGATTCGTTGTTTTGCGCGTTATGCCGCCGGGACCGCCACCATAACTAATGACGACGTCGCTCCGTCGGCGGCAGAATTACATGGTCAGGCAACTTCGCGCGCACCACTGATATGCAAGTAATGAAATGGATTGTTCTGGCGCTCGCCCTCTTCCAGGGCGGTTGGCTCACGTTCGATGGTGGTCGGGCTTTGGTCGTCGGCGATTATGTTACGCCAACTTCCGGGCCGCGTGTCGGGCAGCTTGGCCCTTGGTCTCGGATCGTGTCAGCCATCGGGCTTGAGGCGCGGAGCACATTCATGAAGTGCCTCCACGTTTCCCTGGGCATTGCATGGCTCATCGGCTTGGCTGTTCTTGTCATGCGCCCGGCGTCAGGGTGGTGGGTCGTTCTCGGTTGCGGAGTTGCGACCCTTTGGTATCTACCGATTGGCACTTTCGTGAGCATCGTCGTGATCGTGCTGCTAATGACACCACAGCTTCGGAGCTTATGGTGAGAAAGAGATCGCCGAACAAACCGGGTCGGGTGGCGCGCCCTAAGGCTTTGCGAAGGGCGTCGATGCGTTGGTGAACGGATCGGCCGGAAAAACGCTCGTCCAGCGAGCGGGGATGGCAACGAGTTGCCCCGCGTTGTCGTGGAAGTAGACTCGCTCTTCGCCCCAGTTGAAGCGATAGGTCACCAGCGCGAACTCACGCCCGAACCAGGGATGGAACGGATGAGTCACCCGAAAACGTTGTTGCTCAACGTTCAAATCGGGCGCAATTGACGGTACTGACCAACGGCAAGCTCGAACGCTGGCACGGCACGATCAAGTCCGAGTGCATCCGGCCGGGCACGCCGCTGTCGTTGGACGATGCCCGGCGGACCAAGACATTCACCAGTTCAAAGCGACTTCGATGGCGTCACCTTCGGTTGCGATGCAGTCGCTGTCGAGGGTGAGGCGGATCTCGGTGCCGGTGATCTTGGGGGCCGCGTTTACCGGTTTTCCGCCGATCGTGACGGTGGCGGCGGCATTGGCGGCGCCGGGGGGAAGTTCGAAGACCAGTTCCTTGACACGGAGACGCCCGTGGCGGACCTCGATGCGGTCGGTCTGCTGCTTGCCCTCGCGGCGCTGGACGAAGAGGCCCCAGCCTTCCGGCGCAGTGTAGAACGAGCGGTGGTCTTCGGGCTGCCAGCGGGGCTTGAAGCCCAAAAGACCCTTGGGGCCTTCGAGCACCTGGCCTTGCGAGGCGATCAGCAGCGACCAGGAGCTCATGGCCCGGGCGTAGAACTTGCCGCACTCCAGCTCGTTGTACGGGTTGCCGCCGGGGCCCGAGTCGAGGCCCGGACGCAATCGTCCGTCGTAGCGGCTGCGGGCCATGCGCACGATCTGGCGGGCCTGGTCGATCAGGCCCTCGAAGATCATGGCCCCGGCCGCGGCGTACTCGATGCCGGTCCACACCTCGTCGGCGTAGAGGATGAACGACTTGGGCCGGTCGTTGTGCGGCCAGGAACAGATCAGCAGTCCGCCTTCGTCGTCGGGGATGTAGCGCCGCGGGTCCTGCTTGAACCCGTGGAACGTGCGGCGGAAGTTGTGCTTCATCACCGCTTCCAAGGCGCCCCGCACCCGCTCGCGCGGGTAGAGATAGCCCAGGTCGAGCATATGGGCCCACCATTGGCCCAACAACTGGTCGGCGTGGCAGCCGTTGTTGTAGTCGCGGGCCACGTTGGCCTCAGGGATTTGGATGTAGTATTCGCCGTTCCAGAGCTTCTGATTCTGGTTTTTCATGCCGGCTTCGAGCACGGGCCGCCAGCGGGCCGCGGCGGCTCCGTCGTTCATCAAGGGGGCCATGCGCAGGGCGGCGGCCAGGGCCGAGAGGTATTGCGAGCCGATGAACGTGTTCGCGCCCGACACGGCCGTGTCGTAGGTGTTCCACTGGTGTCCGGCGGGGATGCCGTCGCGGTCCTTGTCGACGGCCTGGATGAGCCAATCGACCGCCTTCTTGACCCCCGGCCAGACTTTTTCCAGGAATCCGCGGTCTGGGCTGAGTTGGTGCTCGCGCAAGGCCGCCTCGATGCACGCGCAGTGGCCGTCGATGAAGGCGTTGTGTACGGCGTGCTCGCGGTGCGAGGTCTCGCCGTCGGGACGCAGGTAGGTGATGAAATTCGAGACCCGCATGTTGCGACCCACCTCGGGGAAGAGGCGGGCGTGCGACTGGGCGTAGTTCCACACGTGGGTGCAGTTGAGCGGGCAGCAGCCGTAACTGCCCTCGAACCCGCCGAAGTAGCCGTCCTCGGACCAGAAACACGTGGGCCCACGGATGATGACGCTCTGCGACGTCATGGCGTCGAGGAATTCTTCGGGCAGGTTGGACTGGTAGAGGGTCTCGTGATACAGGCGCGTGCGCTGCCAGAGGGCCTCGGCCTCCGGGGCCACGCTGCGGGCCACGGCCAGGGCGTCGGGCCAGCGGCGGCTGTAAAGGTTGCCCGTGTGCTGAAACCGCTGCACGTTGGGGAAGTGCCAGGTGAGCACGAAGGTGGCCGTACCCTCCTGTCCGGGTTCGAGCGAAAGCGGCACGGCCAGGGCCCCGTTGACGGTTTCGCCCGCCGGGCTCGAGGCCGTCTCGGCCGCCTGCGTGCCGGCGGCGGGCAGGGCCGAGAGCCAAGCGAGCAGGTCGTCGCCTTTGCTCCAGCCGGGCAGGGCCACGGCCTTCGAATCGAGGGCGGCCAAGGCCATGGTGCCCCAGCCCAACGAGCCGGGCACGATCTGCTCGCCGGCCTTGAGCGGTTTGCCCCGCGACGAGGCAAACAAGGCGCTGCCCCAACTCCACGGGAGCCCCGCGGCCAGCACGAGCAGAATGCGACCCTTGCCCAACGGGCCCTCGACGATCAGCGGATCGCCGTCGGGCGTGGCGGCCACGACGCGGTAGCCTTTTTCGTTGGGCTGGAAGCCTTGCAGACGCGTGAAACGGCCGACTTTCCAGGCGCCGGCCAGTGATTCTAGTTCGGTGGGGGCGCCGGCGGCCAGAACGATGTGCGCGCCGGCGGCGAGCGTCGCGAATTCCGCACCGCCAAACGGCAGGCCAAGGGTCTTGGCCGCCTGGTCGGCCGCGGTGTTCTCGCGCAGCAGTCCTTCGGGCGGCAGGTCGGAGAAGAGGATCTGGTCGATGTTGATGTGTCCCCAGGGGCCGGAATCCTGATCGACGATCTCGATCACGGCCTCTTGGCCTTTCAGATCGGCGACGTCCCAACTGAACGGCTCCAGGGCCTCGATGTCCTTGCCCGCGGCCGTGCGCACTACCTTGCCGCCGACGCGAAGATGGATGCACGTCTTGCCCGGATGGTTGCCGCCGCCGATGAGGAAGCCGACGTAGCGTTTCTCGATCTTGAATGGTTTTGAGGTGGCGGAACCCTGCGGGCCGTCGCCGGCGATGAAGGTGTTGACCAGCCTGCGCCCGGCAAACCCGCCGACCGGCTGCTGGCCGGCCTCGGTGCCGCGCGACGGGGCCTTGCCGAAGGCCTCGCCGGTGAGCTTCCAGCCTTGATAATTGTCGCGCTCGAAGTCCTCGAAGACCGTGGCCAGGGCCGCCTTGCCGCGTTTGGGATCGCGGAGCGTGGCCACCGTGTTGAAGAAGCCGGGGTGAACGCCGTCGGCCAACACGACGCCGCCTTCGGCCGCCACGCGCGACAGGACCTCGGACGCCTGCGGCGTCAGGTCGG
>CAZFKF010000353.1:0-5849 GCA_964518805.1 uncultured Planctomycetaceae bacterium
CGAGGCGGCCGATACATTTGGTGCTGAGGTTCTCGCCGCTGACCTTCGCCGACAAGGACGCCAGCAGTTCCTGCGGCACGGTGCCCGGCCGGCGCGCTTCAACCTGGAGCGCCGTGTACGCCAGCAGGGTGATGTCCCGATCTTCTTTCATTAGGTCGGTCCAGGCCTTGGACAAGGCCATTTCGCCCAGATCACAGGTGAGGAGCAGTTCGGCACGGCGCATCAGGTCCGGCGTGGTGAACAGCGGTTTCCATCCGGCGTACAGGCCCAACGTGCAATACGAGACGACGCTGGCGATCGCCGCGGGCATGATCACTTCAGGCTCGAACTCCGGAGAGCGATAGAGCACTTCCGCGGCGAACAATGCGCCCGCCAAAGGGGCGCGGAAGATGGCGGCGATTCCGGCTCCCATTCCCGCCGCCATGAGCACGCGACGATCGACCGGCCGCAGGCGAAGCACATTGGCCAACAGGGATCCGAAGCCGGCCCCGATCTGGGCAATCGGACCTTCGCGGCCCCCCGATCCACCGGAGCCGATTGTCAGGGCGCTGGCCACGATCTTCACCAAGGGCACGCGCGGACGGATTTCTCCCTGTCGAAGGTGATAGGCGGCAATCACCGCGTCGGTGCCGTGCCCCTCGGCCTCCGGCGCCAAGGAGTAAACAAGCACGCCGCTCACGAGCCCGCCGACCGTGGGAATGACGAGCAGCAGCCAGGGATACAGCGGCGGATCGATCGCGCCGAGCCACGCGGGGAGCGACTCGCCGCCAGCCCTCGCGGCGTCGTAGCCCACGACCGATCCCAGGGCATAGTGTTCGACGACCTGTGTCGAAACAAGGAAGACGATCGCCCCGGCACCGGCGACCACCCCCACCAGCGTGGCCAGACTCAATAGCCGGACTTGGCTTCGCAAACGATTCTGCCCGAACGTCACGAATTGAGGGACCCAGCGAAGCAGTGAACGAAGCGGGGCACTCCACGGCTGGCCTTCGGGCATTTCGGATTCTCCTTCGCCAACGGGCCGTGTTCGGCGGACGGTCGCTGGCAAGTTACGTTCGCGTGTTTCATCCGGCGGGCAACGCCTGGCGTCCCCCGTTCCATTGACGCGTGGGAGCGGGGTATGCCGAGCGCCAAAGGTGCTAAGCAGTCTTTATTGACCCCTGTATTGAAAATGATCCTGGTGCAAGGCTTCTCTCCCTTGTATTCCGGCCTCCCGTTGGTCGGCCTCGCTCGGGATGGGTCATGACGGGCGACAGGGTGACATCGCCGGTTGCAATCCCGTGGCGGAAGCGCAGCCGGTGCCCAATCGCGAAGTCCGCTCCCACGCGGCGTCGCACTACATCGGCCGCGGCCCGGAAAGGCGTCGCTGATGACTCCCACACGATACCCCGCCTGGCGCAGACCGAGTACGGTTTCTCGGGCACCTTCGGTGAGTGGTATTTGATGCGCCACATCCTCGAAAACCGCTTTGGGGATCTGGGCGAAGGCCGCTGCCATCGCTTGCGTGCCCTCCGCGTCCGCCGTCTTCGCAGGCGACTGGGTTTGGAGTCGTCTCTCCAGCCGGTCCGTACGCCGGACCAGTTCTGGAATGAACGACTCTTGGAGCAGCACGCCGTCCATGGCCAGCAGGGCCAGCCCCATCGTTCGCTGCGGACGGGAGCACGCGATCGCGAGCTCCGCCGTAATCTGCTGATGGATTCGACGCGGTTCCTCGATGGGGCGGCAGGAGAATCGCCCGTATCTTGCGGCGCGCTGAATCACCGTACGCAGAACCTGGCTTGCCATATCCCCGAGGAGTTCCACCGGCTCAGGATCGGAGGCAGCCAGGCCGATGTCGACTTCGGCCAGCACCTCGCCGGACATGGCGGCGTCGATGAGCAATCCTATCTGAACGCCATGGTCGGTCTCGAAAGTGAACGACTCGAGCAGATCGCGGCGCGCGGCGATGATGCCGGGGAACGGTTGGCAGTAGGAATCCAGCTCGGGGAAGAAGTTGCGGAGGGCCAGTTGGCTCGTGATCGCGGCACTCGGACCGGCCGGACCCGGACAGGTTGGCTTCGCAAAGGCGGCCCAGTGTTCCATAATCGGTTCGGTCATGCGGCGAACCAGGTCCGGCGAGAGCCCCTCCAGGCAGCCGTCCAGGAAGAGGACGATCTCGTGAAAGGCCGCGCGCAGACCGTCTTCCATCGACGCCCCTTTCCCAGGTAGCGTCGTGGGAATCAGCTTCACCAACGGGGAGTCCTCGAGCTCGCTCATCTGCTCAATGGAGCCGTCGTCGAGGACGAGGACTTCTCTCACGTTGCCGTCGCGCTGTGCGAGTTGCACGGCGGCTTCCACGTTCTCCCAGGAGTTCAACGCAGGTACGACCACCGAGATCATCTTGATCTCCTTCAGACGCTCGATCATGGGGATTCCCCGGCGTCCGTTGGCCCATGCCCTTCCTGGACGCGGGCGTCCGCCATGTCGAAGCGACGCGCAATGACCGTCAGCCCACTTTCGGTAACGGTGAAACCCCGGGCCCGGTCTCGCTCCGCGTTGCAGCCGATTTCCGTTCCCGGTGGGATGCACACACCCTTATCAATGATCGTCCGGCGAACCTTCGCGTGCCTTCCGATCACGACATCGGAGAAGAGGATTGAATCCTCAACGCGGGCAAAGCTGTTGACGCGGCAGCGGGGGCCGAGGATCGATCGCTCGACCTGCCCCCCCGATACGATCGCTCCCGAACACGCGATGCTGTCGAGGGCCAGGCCGCGACGCTCGGACCCGGAAAATACGAACTTCGGCGGCGGATCGTTCGGCTGGTAGGTGCGGATGGGCCAAGCCTCGTCGTAGAGGTTCAACTGCGGGTCGGTCGTCACGAGGTCCATGTTCGCTTCGTAATAGGCGTCCAGCGTGCCTACGTCGCGCCAGTAGGCGGTCTGCTTGCGGTTTTCGTCGATGAACGGATAGGCGAAGACGCGGGCCGCTCCGAGTGCGTTTGGGACGATGTTCCCTCCGAAGTCGTGGCGGCTCTCGCGGCGAATGGCGTCCCGGCAAAGCGTCTCGAACAGAAAACGAGCCGAGAAGACGTAGATTCCCATCGACGCCAGGCACTCGTGATCGTTGCCCGGCACCGGCTTCGGCTCGACGGGTTTTTCCTCGAAGCCGAGAACGCGATCGTCCTCGTCGACTTGCACAACGCCGAAGCGGCGGCTTGCTTCCTGGCAGGATGTGCGCAGAACACCAACGGTTACGTCGGCGCACCTCTCGGTGTGGAAGGCGACCATCCGTCCGTAGTCCATCTTGTAAATGTGGTCGCCGGCCAGAATGACGACGGTATCCGGTTGTTCTTTTTCGATTGCGAAAATGTTCTGATACACCGCGTCGGCGGTCCCCTGGTACCAGTTCTCGTCGATTCGCTGCTGCGGCGGTACGGCGGCCGCATACTCGCCCAGTTCACGGCAGAAGTACCTGCTCCAACCCATGCTGATGTGGCGGTCCAGGCTCATCGCCTTGTACTGAGTGAGGATGAGAATCCTGCGCAGACCGCTGTTCAAACAGTTCGAGAGGGTGAAGTCGATGATGCGGTAGACTCCGCCGAACGGCACGGCTGGCTTGGCGCGGTCGCGAGTGAGGGGATCCAGCCGTTCCCCCCTTCCTCCGGCAAGGACTACGGCAAGCACACGGTCCTTCGTGATCGGTTGTTCCATGGTCGTCATTGGTTGCGCCAGTTCCCGAAGTACGTCCAATCCATTATATCGTCGACTACCGCCCGCGCGATGGGGCGCATACAGGCCCTCGCGTGACAAGGCTCAGGCGACGCTCGAGTTCCGACAACAGTCCGTGCAAGGCATCGGTGTCCGGCAATGAGTATTGGGCGACGCGAGGCGCATCGGGGCCGATCCCAATCCCGATACCCCCCAGTATGGCCGCCGTGCGCAGGGCCTGGGCGTCGTTGGCCGAGTCGCCTGCATAGAGCAAGGCGTAGCTCGCGGGCCTCAAGTAATGCACGATCGTCGAAACGGCTGTCCCTTTGTCCCAACCCAAGTCGGGCGTGATTTCGAGGGCCATGGGGCCGTCGTTCCAATGGAATGCCGGCGAGAACGGTTCAAGCGTCTCTCGGAGCTGCGTTCGTAGGTCCGCAATCAGTTGCTGCGGCGCGTGCCGGTAGTGGACCGTCAGCCCCAGGCCCTTGTCCTCCAACCATGCGCCAGGGAATGCTTCCAGTCGTCCGGAAAGTTGCCGAGCGAGATCCCGGACCGAATCGTGGACATGCCGTGCTCCCGGATGAACGAGCCGTGTGCCCTCCAAATCGAGTTCCAGGCCGCCCGTGCCCGCAAAGCACAATGCAGAAAGGCATAACATTTCCTTCAACTCGTCGAGTTGCCTGCCGCTGATGATGCCGACGTGGAGACGCGGCTTTCCGGCAAGTCTCTCCAGCAGCCGGCGGCCGGGGCGGTCGAGTTTCGCAAGGCGCGGGTGATCCACAATCGGCACGAGCGTCCCGTCGTAGTCAAACAGCAGGATCAGGTGCCTGCCGGCACGGTATGCCGCCATCAGGTTGTCGACGATAGAATGCTGATGCGCCTTCATAGGGGATCTCCGACGAGTTGCCGCGCATCGACGTGCCGGCTCGCCTCCGAAAGCAGCATCCCGGCCCAGCGGTAGATGTTGTTGTCGGCCACTTGGCTGCGCAGCCGGCGCATCCGCTGCTCCTGTTCCTCCGGCGACATGGTCAAGGCCTGGTAGAGTGCTTGCGCGAACTCGTCCACGGCGTACGGATTGAAGAGCACGGCGTCCGTCAGTTCCCTGGCGGCGCCAGTGAACTGCGACAGCACGAGAACCCCACGGAGATCGTCCCTTGCCGCGACGAATTCCTTCGCCACGAGGTTCATTCCATCGTGAAGCGAACTGACCACGCAGCCGGCCGCAACGCGGTAGAGCGTGAAGACCTGCCAGGAGACATAGTGATCGTTGACGAAAACGATCGGTCGCCACGAGTCCTGGCCGTGACGCCAGTTAATCTCCTCGGCCAGGCGGTCCAATTCTTCGTTGAGTTCCCGGTACGCCGGAATGTGCACGCGGCTCGGCGCGCCCACTTGAACCAGGCTGAACGTCCCCTTGAGTTCGGGATGTTGATCGAGCAGGCGATCGACAGCGGCGAATCGTTCGGGGATTCCCTTCGTGTAGTCGACACGATCCACGCCGACTAGGAGCCGCTCCTCGCGGAGGCCGAGACTCTTGCGGAGTCGCCATTCTGCCGACTTCACGTCGGGCGGGAGTGAGGCGGCGACGACGATGGGGTCGATGCTGATCGGGTGCGGGCGCACGCTCGTCGTCCGCCCGCCTCGAGTGACGGCAAATCGCTCCATGTCAACCTTGGCCTCAATCGCTCGATCCACCGTGTCCAGAAAGTTGTTGCAGTGGTACTGGATGTGAAACGACAGGAGGTCGTTTCCCAACAGGCCGTCGATGATCTCATCCTGCCACGGGCAGACGCGGAATGCCTCGCGATTGGGCCAAGGGATGTGCCAGAACTGCGCGATGGTCAGGTCTTCCCTCGCATTCTTGAGCATCCGTGGAAGCAGGGCGAAGTGATAGTCCTGGACGAAGACCAGAGCCCGCTCGTCGCCCACCTCCTCCAAGACCGCATCCGCGAACTTTTGATTCACGGACTTGTAATATTCCCAGTCCCCGCTGTCGAACTTGGGACGCGTGTACGCGATATGACAGAGGGGCCAAAGGGCTTCGTTAGAAAAGCCGTAGTAGTACCCTTGTTCTTCCCGCCGGGTGAGCCAGACGCGGCGGAGCGTGTACGAGGGATTCTCGGGGGGGACCAAGACCCGGTCCTGCTCGTTGACCGCCGC